>JANORI010000529.1:0-10958 GCA_031415235.1 Acidobacteriota bacterium
CATCGGCCGCGCCACGGGCTGCACGTTCAGCTACACCTCACTGCATCACAGCCGTCCGGCGGTGTGCGACGCGCGCGTGAAGCAGGTGATTGAGACGGCTGCGCGCGGACTGAGCCTGACCACGAAGCACCTGCCGAGCGGTGCCGGGCACGACGCGCAGCACATGGCGCGGTTGTGCCCATCGGGGATGATCTTCGTGCCGTCGGTGGGCGGCATCTCACATGCGCCCCAAGAGTTCACCAAGCCGCAGGACATCGTGAACGGCGCCAACGTGCTGCTGCATACGATCCTGGCGCTCGACGAGATGGTCTGGCTGTAGCCCTCCCGGTGCTTGACTAACAATATTAGCTAACACTACGATCCGGGCATGAAGCCGGCCCGGCAAGTCAATGTCCATCAGGCCAAGACCGAGCTGTCGAAACTGCTCCTGGAGGTCGAGCGCGGTCACGAAGTGGTGATCGCGCGCAATGGCACTCCGGTCGCCAAGCTCGTGCCGTTTCCGATGGCAGGCGCGAAGCGGCTGCGTGTCGACACCTGGAAAGGGCGCATCCAGATGGCGGTGGACTTCGACGCGCCGCTCACGGATGCCGAACTCGAGGAGTGGGGCGCATGACGTTCCTGCTCGACACGCATTGCTGGCTGTGGCTGAAGTTCGATGCGAGCCGCTTGCCCTCACCGGTGCGGCGTCGCGTGTTGAGAAATCCGCGCGAGCTCGTGCTGTCGAGCGTCTGTGTGATGGAGATCGTCATCAAGCAGGCCACCGGGAAACTGACCCTCGGCGCCGGCGGCGCACAGCAGCTCGTGGCGGAATTGGTCGACGAGGGCGTGGCCACGTTGGATGCCGGCGTAGAGCACATGTTGCGCATGGGTCTACTACCGCCCCGGCACCGCGACCCGTTCGATCGGCTGCTGGTGGCGCAGGCGCTGGTCGAAGACCTCACGCTGGTCAGCGCGGATCCGCACGTGCTGGCCTACGACGTGAAGTCGCTCGACGCCCGCAAGTAGGCGCCTGGGCTTCGCACTACTTGATTTCGACCAGCTCGACGGCTTCGCGGCTCGGCTCTTCGATCGTCACCGCGCGGTGGTCGCCAAGGGTGTTCGGACGCCGCGGTTCCTCATTCTGGGAGTAGCCGCGCGAGCCCATACGGAACGATCCCTGTGGTATCAACTGAAGCGCCATCGAAACGCCGGGGTTGAGGCGCAGGCTGTGGTCTGGTGGGCGCACCGGGGGATTCTATGCCCTGTGGCTCGCCCTACGCACGCAGCCTGCGCCAATGGGCGGACACACCGACGCCGATGGCGACCACGACCGTCGGTCAGCCCTCGATCGTCACCTCGATCGCCATGGGCGTGGTCTTGGGCGTGATGCCGACACGTGTCCACGCGGCCTTGGCGGGCGCCTTCTTCGGGTCACACGCCACAGGATTCACCCCGTCCATCTGCAGCACCCGGTTCTCGGTTTTGGCTTGAATGCGCTCGAAGAGCTTTGGCGCCGGCATCTTCCAGCCGTTCTCCTTCTTGATGTTCGGGTCTTGCTTGTGGACCGGCACGAGCGCAATCAGGTCGGGACTGATCATCTTCTCGAACATCTGCACGAGCGTGGCATTGTGACTCGCGTGATGACCCACCTTGTAGAACACCGTGCGCGCCAGCAAATCGTCGGTCGTCACGCCGGGTCGTTCCCACGACACGGTGTCCCAGCTCGTCCAGTTGCCGGTCTGCGCGTCGGCGGCAAACAGCAGCACCTTCCCGCTCTTCACGAGCTCGATGGCCAGCACGAGCGAGGAGTTATTGGTGAAGGTGTCGAGGAACAACGCGAGACGCTCCACTTGCTGGAGCCAGGCGTCGTCGATCGATCGCCACGCGCGCGTCCGGCTCGCATAGCTGGCCGACAGCTTTCGTAGCGCGGGCGAGCCCGTCGTAGGCTGGCGTTTGTAGGCTTCGCCAAACGGGTAGTTGTGCCCCACGGCAGCCGAGCCTCCAGCGGCGCGCTCGAGAGCGTTGAGCACGTGGCCCGCCATCATCGCGGACGACGCGAGTGCATGGTCGTACGACTCACCCCTGCGGGGATTCTTCCGGAACAGCAAGTCGTCGTCGACCCGTGGAGGACCGAGCACGTGCACACGCACGGTCTCGTCCGGGAGGCCGGGTAGATCCACGATGCGGCCAGGCCGCAGGTACAGCGGCTTCTGACGGCCAATGGCCTCGAGTACGGCGACTCCGGCGGCGTGAACCTCTGGGGGCGTGGCCGCTGCTTTGCCGCCGCTGAAGCCGAGCATCTCGTCGAGCACTCGGAAGGCCCGCGCGGCCCGGATTCGGGACGTGCCCCTCTCCCGGAGCGCCGCGGCTGCGTGCCGACTGACCGCCGCCAGCCGGCTCTTGAGATTATTGAAGTCGGCTCCGATCGACTGCGCCTTGCGGTCGCGAGGGTCATCGAGCCACGACAGCCACACCTGCTCCACCCCGATCTCGCGGAAGGTCGCCTCGCAGTGCACGAAGCCGCTGACGTGATCGTTGTGCTGATGTGTGCCGACGACGACATCGAGCGGCGCGCCGTCAGCCTTGATGTGGTCGACGATCGCTTGCAGGCGCTTCTGTGAGGCAGTGCCGTTGCGAAACGAGCCACAGTCGACCAACATCCGGCTCTGATGCGCGCCGCTGCGGAACGTCACCAGGAAGCAGTCGCCGAGTTCGTGCAATCGATACATGCGAACGGTGGCAGTGACGGGCGCGCTCATGGGAGACCTCTTGGCGTCGACGGTGTCAGCGCGAGTGCAGCAGTTCGAAATCGAGAGCCCACGGGCGTCGGCTGTCGTCGTCGTAGACCGATGCGATGCCCAGTTCGTGCCGCGCATCGTCGCCGCGCACGTAGGAGGCTTGTTCCGCGAACCGATCGTAGCTGCGGATGTCCTTCACCACTGCATACTCGGCCTTGTTGAAATCGCCCAGGCTGAGGATCAGCGAACAGCCGCCGCGAAAGATCATCGGTACCGGGCGGCCGCCCTGGCCGACATCGGCGGACACACGCTGGGTCAGGACGATGACGACCTGCTCAATCTGACGGCCTTCGCGCCCCGAGCGGAATGCCGGGCGGATCGTGTGAACTTCGACGGCGGGGACATAGGCGTCGTTCGGCTGTCCGTTGAGCAGGAACTTCACCCGCGGCGACCGCCGCCCGAAGAGCCGACTCACGGACCGTGCCGTCATCCCGAGCGCGTTCAGCAACGACTCCCATTCGCGATCGCCGAGGCGTTCACCTTTTCCATCGAACAACGCGTGGAGCCGAGCTGCCGCAGCGCGCGATCGCTCGTAGAGCTGTTCCCGGTCGGTCGTCTCGACCAGCATGCGGATGTCGTTACGTAGGTGGTTGGCCAGCCAGTTCAAGGCGTGCGCCTGCGTCCGCGTCAGTTCCGGCCGATTCCAGCGAAGGCTCTCGACCGACAATGTATTCACGTTCTTCGGGAAGATACCGCGTGCCCGAAACGCCTCGATGAGCGCGACGCGGTACCTACCCGCGTCTTCCGGGGCGATGTCGAGGTCGGCGGTGATGAGCGCCCGCATATAGCTGCCGAACGAGATGTCCACCGGCGGGCAGTAGTCCAGCGCGCGAATGCAGATGTGCAACAGGTGCTCGGCAATCTCGCTCGCCTCGGCGGCCAGGCGGCGCACGAGATCGGTACTGATCTGACCTTCGGGCAGTACGCCGGTGCCGTTGGTCGCGATGCGAATCAGGTCCGCGGTCTGGTACGCGTAGACGCGCCGGAACGCGTCGAAGACGGTCGCCACGAGCACCGCACCGCGGTCGTGCGGCTCGACCGCCTCCGCATAGTCAGAGGGATTGGGATCGAGTGGTGCCCACGTGTCGGCGTCGACCCATCGGCCGATCATGTTGCGCAAGGCGCCGCGATGTCCGGCCAGCGCCTCGCCAAACTGCGTGGCCAACGCGCCGAACGCTGTCTGCCCGTCGACACGGCCCCCGCTGGCGAGCAGCTGATGCTCGACCAGCTCGCGGAAGGTGAAACGTTGCAGCAGCGCGACGATGTCGGCGAAGCCTTCGTGGAAGGCCGCGACGTCGGGATTGGTGTCCTCCATGTAGCGGTGATGAATCGCGTCGAGGATGGCGTGGGTCGTCTCGTGCGCGACGATGTCGGGACTGAGGCAGGTGAACACCAGCCCGCCCGGGTAGTTCGTTCCCTGGTGTTGCCGCGCGGCCGTGAAGTATCCAAACAGCAACGCCGCGCGTGATGGATCGTAGTACGCGTTCGCGTCGCGCAGGGCGTGTGGATGGATGCGCAGCCGGGCGACGTACTCGCGAGGCCAGGGGACATCGACGTGCTGCTCGTCACCACGCGGTCTGACAATGCGCGGATACCAGACAATCTTCCGTCCGAGGGCCCGTTCGAAATGGCGGATTGTCTTCATCGCGACGGCATAGACGAACTGCTGGTGGAACTGCGGGTTGCCCTCGCTGGGCGCAAGGCCCTGCTGCGACGCGATGTGCTCGTGGCCCAGGTCGACCGGCTCGTACCAGCAGCCACTTGCCGGATCGACGTCGACGACCTCCACGTACTCGCCGACGGGCCCTGGCTCCAGGTCCTCGAATGGGATGTGGTAGACGACCTCGTTGATGCCGGCCGTGTCGAGCCGGGTGGAGAACCCGGGGTCAAGGGCGTAGCCACGGAGGGGGCGGAACACCGGTGCGGTCATCGCTGGACCTCCATGAACTCTACGCTAGCCAGACGGACTCGGCCTGAGACTTCCCAATCGCCACCCGTCATCCCCTCACGCCATCCTGGCCACGATAAGCGAAGCGGGACCGCTTGGCCAGAGCTGTTCGTGAAGAATGATTCCCTGCGGCCGCAGCATGACGTGCTCGCCCACTCCGGGCAGATCGATGTCTAACCAACGCGGCGGCCCCAATCATCTTCGAGCACTCCCTCCGGCGGTTCCCTCGGAGGGGCAGGATACCGCGGACGCCGTGAACTCTTCACATCCGAGGGCAGAGGTGCGCGCTCACTGAACTGCTAGAATTGCGGCGGAATCCCATGACGTTTGCTACTCGCGCCATCGTCGGCATTGCGGTGCTGAAGCTGGGGTGGATGCTGCTCGCGCTGACCCTCGGCCACCCTTCGCTGACGGCGCCTCGCGTGGGCCTTGCGTTCGGAGTTCCGCCGACGGCCGTGTTGACGCTGGCGTTTGGCGTCACTGGAGGCTTCCTGCTGTGGGCGTCGGCCGAGCGATCCAGGGCGTGGTGGCTGGGCGGCACGCTGTTGCTCATCGCCCTGCCTTTTGCCGATGCGGTGCTCGTCCGGCGGGAACTGATGGGCAATGAAGGTTGGCTTGCGCCCGCGCTGGCCGTCGATGCTTTCCTGCCCTTCTTCTGGTGGTCGTTCCTCGCGATGTTTCCGCGTACCGACACCGGGGAGGCCGACCCGTATGCGTCATGGGGCGTGCGGCTCTCCGCGATCGGCGGGGTGTTGATCGCTGGCGCGAGCGTCGCGATCGTCGTGCCCTCGGTCGCATCGACGTGGCCAGACGGGCAGCCCGACGTCCTCAGCAGGCGTGGAGCGCCCTACCTCCTCTTCGTGATCGGTCTGACGGCCCTGGGACTGCCCTATCTCTGGCTGAAGCGCCGAGTCGCGCCACCGGCCGAAGTACGGCGCGTGCGGATGTTTGCGGCAGGCGTGATCGGCGGAGGTGGCCCCTTGCTGGTGGACATCCTGCTATCGGCCGTGAGCTCCGGATACGAGCGGCTGGCGTCGCAGCCGGAGGTCGTCTCGATTCGCCTGCCGGTGCTGTTCGGTGCTCTGGTCTTCATGCCGCTCGCCACGGCGTACTCGGTGCTCGTCGATCGCGTGGTGGACGTGCGCGTCGTCCTGCGCGCCGCCGCGCAGTACGCCCTCGCACGGTACACGCTGTTCGCCGTCGTCTCGCTCCCCTTTGGACTGTTGGCCGCCTACGCCTACGACCACCGGCACGAGCCGCTGACCGCGATGTTCGGTGGTCGGCGCGTGGTGCTGTCGCTGGCGCTCGTCGGGCTCGGCGCAGCCGCTCTGCGACAGCGCCGCGTGTGGCTGAAGGCCCTCGACCGACGTTTCTTCCGGGACCGCGCGGACTCACTCGAACTGATCGCGACGCTCGCCGAGCACGCCCGCACGTCGTCGAGCGACGTCGACTTGTCGCGCTTCGTCCGAACAGATGTCATGAGCGCGCTGTATCTCGAGCAGGCGACCCTGCTCGTGGTCGATGTCTCGCGCGCGGCGTTCGTGGACCTCGAGGGACGCGTCTCGTCACTGGCCAGCTCATCGAACCTGGCCGTGTTGCTCCTCGGCGACAGCCGACCGTTCGACGTGGCCACGGCCTCGGGGAATCCCGTGCTCGCACGACTGCCTAGGCACGAGCGACGATGGCTGTCGGATGGAGCGTTCCACGTGCTCGTGCCGATTCGAAAATCCCCGACGTCGCTCGCGGCCATTCTCGCCGTGGGCGCCAAGCGGAGTGGCCTGGCCTACACCGGCACCGACCACCGAGGCCTCACGTCGGTGGCCGCCGCCGTCGGCATGGCGCTCGAGAATCATCGGCTCAAGCATTCGCCCTCGGGCGACGACGAGGAGCCGGCCGAAGAATGCACCGCCTGCGGCGCGGTGCTGCCGCCTGGCACGGATGCATGCCACTGCGGCGGCACGACGCAACGAGCGCCCGTGCCCTTGATGCTGCGCGCGGCCTTCAAGTTCGATCAACGGCTCGGAGCTGGTGGCATGGGCGTCGTGTACCGGGCCACGGATCTCTCGCTGCGGCGCGACGTAGCCATCAAGACCCTGCCGCGGCTCTCACCCACTCGCGCGGATCGGCTCCGAGCCGAGGCGCAGGCGATGGCCCGCCTCGCGCATGGAAATCTCGCGACGATCCACAGCGTGGAGACCTGGCGGGACACTCCGCTGCTCGTCGTCGAACTGCTCGACGGCGGAACGCTGGCGCACAAACTGGCCCAGGGTCCGATGCCGCTCGACGCCGTCCTCGATCTCGGCATGACGCTGTCGGACGTGCTCCAGCACATCCACGCCGCAGGAACCGTTCACTGCGACGTCAAGCCGAGTAATATCGGCTTCACGCGGTCCGGTACGCTCAAGCTGCTCGACTTCGGGCTCGCGCGGGTTCTGGCGGACGCCGAAGGGTCCGACCGCGAGGTCCTTCAAACCTATGCGTCGTCGAAGCTGTCGACGGAGGCGCCGTTGACCCGTGCATTCGGCGGCCGCATCGCAGGCACACCGCTCTACATGTCGCCTGAGGCGCTCGCTGGCGAGCGGCCAGCGCCAGCGTTCGATCTGTGGAGCACCGCCGTCGTGCTCTTCGAAGCCGTCGCGGGTCATCACCCCTTTGCCGGCGGCACATTCGACGACGCGATCGGGCGCATCCGTCGCGGAGAGTGTCTTGGCCTGCCGACGCTGAGAACGCAGGTACCGGGTGCCTTCGTCGACACGCTGGAGTGCTGCCTGGGACCCACGTCGGCGACGCGACCTCGGTCGGCGGGCGAGTTACGTTCCGTCCTCATTCCCTTGCGCTAACTGCCCGGCCGCGCTATGGTGTGCCCGATCGATTGATCCGTACCAGCCAGGAGGCAGTCATGACGAAGAAGAAAGCTCCCCAAAAGGCTAGGGCCAAGAGAACCGTCACGCCGCTCGAACTGGAAAAGATCCTCATCGAGTGCGCGATCGAAGTGGGCAAAGGCATGCCTCCGAACCAGGCCGTGACCGAGAAGGCCCGCAACTACTGGCATGCCACGTTCAAGCGCACGATCAAACGGGCTCTGAGTCTCCGGGAGAGCTGGGCTGAAGGTCGAAAGACGGTGCTGCCGCTTGCCCAGGCGATGGGCGCCGAGGCCACGAAAGAGGCCGCGGGCGGAACCATCACGAAGGACATCGCGATTCGAGCGGCGGACAAGGTCCGGGCTGATCCGGGGTGTCCTGGCGGCGGCGGCAAGTTCTGCTAGCGGAGACCACCAGTGGTCGACAAGACGCTGACGAGCAACGGCCGGCGAGTCATGGTCTTCCGCCAGGAGGACCCCGTGAGGTACTGTGGGCCGGCCGTCGCGAAGATGATTCTGCGATGGCATGGCGTCAAGCAGTCGCAAACCGCTCTCTGGGAAAGCATCCAGGATGCCGCCGAGCAGAACGGCTGGGACAAGTGCGACGAGTGCCCGAACGTCCCGTGCGCGAAATGGTACTCGGCCCCCGAGGCCCTGCACCATGTGCTCAACGAGCAGTCTGGCGTGCCCTTCAAACTCGTCACAACCGGTGTTGGCGCCGCTGCGGACCACGCGATCGTGTGGTCGCTGCTCCAGGGCGTGCCGGCATCGGCGCTCGTCAAGGGCCGGGCGCACTGGGTCGTCGTGGAGGGCTATCAGGTAGACCGTGAGCCAACCGCGATCGGCGATACCGGATATCAACTGTTCGGCCTCCACCTGATCGACCCGAACAAGAACGTGAAGGCCCGACAGTACCTTCCCTCGAACCGGTGGCGCGCGGAATACTTCTACGCAGTGCCGTGCGGACGGTTCGAGGGGAAATTCGTTGCGGTGTGCGATCCCGAGCCGCCGCCGCCTGCACGAGGCCCCACTGTGCCGATACGACGACCTTCACGACCAACGACCGACGGTCAATTCCTCTCGCCAACCAAGGTCGTGCAGGTAGCGACAGATGGCCTGCGGAACGCAGGTCTGTGGAAACATCCCAACTGGGCCGCCGCGTTGGACAGGGCCATCCCAGGCACGCCGAGGTTGGTGCACCGTCTGGATCGCCCACGGTCGTTCTACTACATCGTGCCATTCGCGAAGGGCCCGGGCGTGACGGTGCAGGCGCTGGTAGACCCGTTGCGCGGTCTGTTCCTCGAAGCACAGGTCACCGACGATCTGAAGCAGCCGCTGCCAATGCCGTGGGCACTCGGGGACGCCGTCTCGCGGGTTCTGAGTCGCCGCATCGATCTGCCCGGAGTGGGCGAGCACGTCAAGCTGCGGCCGGAGGGCGTCACGGCGTCGTCGACGCTCGTGTGGAAGCTCTGCGAGGAATCCCACTCCTTCTACGACGTGTTCGTGCGACTGTCGTACGCCGACGCGACGCTCTACCTGCGAAACGACGGTGAAGTGTTCACGAAGCTGACCGAGTCGACCTCCGGAGGGTGAGGCGCCACAGGCGTCATCTCGAGGAACCATTCCACCTGCATTCTGAGACGGCGTCATTCCATGGTCGCCGCCTCAAAGGGTAAGCCGGTGTAGTTTTCCGCGAGCGCGGTGGCGGCGGCGCGCGAGCCGGAGACGTAGTCGAGTTCCGCCCACTGGCGGCGGACGTCGTAGCCGGTCTCGCCGGTGAAGCGGTGCAGCATGGAGGTCATCCACCAGGAGAAGTGCTGAGCTTTCCAGACTCGGCGGAGGCAAGTGTCCGAATAGCGCGTGAGGAGGTCGTGTTTGCCTGTTTTGTAGAATTGCGCGATGGCGCGGGTGAGCACCTGTACGTCGGCGGCGGCGAGATTGAGGCCCTTCGCGCCAGTGGCGGGGACGATGTGCGCGGCGTCGCCGGCCAGGAACAGGCGGCCGGATTGCATCGGCTCGGCTACGAAGCTGCGCATGGGGGCGATGTTCTTCTGGACGATCGAACCTTCGGTAAGCAGCCAGCCGTGCGGCGTCCCGAGGCGGCGGTGCAGATGCTCCCAGATGCGCGCATCGGGCCACGCGGCGATGTTCTCCGAGGGGTCCACTTGGATGTAGAGGCGCTGCACTTCCGGGGATCGCATGCTGAGCAGCGCGAAGCCGTCCGCGTGGTTGGCGTAGATGAGTTCTTCGGAAGACGGCGGGGCGTGGGCCAGGATGCCGAGCCAGTCGAAGGGATAGACCTTTTCGTATTCGACCAACAGGGATTCAGGGATCGCACGGCGCGAAGGCCCGTGGAAGCCGTCGCAACCGGCCACGAAGTCGCACGCAAGTTCGTGTTCTTCGCCGTTGTGTTGGAAGCGGACGCGCGGCTGGCGGCCATCGGCGTCGTGGATGCTGACGTTGGCCGCCTCGTAGACAATCTGCGCTTTCGCGGCCGCGGTCAGGTCCTTGATCACTTCGTGTTGGGCGTAGACAGTGATGGTCTTGCCGCAGAGGTCTTCGAAGTCGAAGCGGTGCTCGCGGTCGCCCCAGCGGACGTAGATGCCTGTGTGGACGAGACCTTCGCGGTGAAGCCGATCGCCGAGGCCCATGTTGGTCAGAAGCTCGACGGTGCCTTGTTCGAGGACGCCCGCGCGCACGCGATCTTCGATGTAGGCGCGCGTGTGCATCTCCAGCACCACGGACTCGATACCATCGAGGTGTAGCAGGTGCGACAGAATCAGGCCGGCTGGACCGGCTCCGATGATCGCGACTTGGGTGCGCAGGGTGCGGGCCACTGGAGTTTGACGCCACTTGCGGCACGGAGCGCGTGCTCCACGTCGCCTTCGTCACTGGGGATCTTGTACGCGTTATCCGGACGAGAGTAAACAATGAACGTTTCGTATCGTCGGTAAGGCGGCAAGGGCACGCGTCCGCTGGCCGCGCACTGCCAGTTGCGGCCGGATCCACTGGCGAAGTAGGGTCCGGGAATGGGTGAGCGACTGCGAGCGCCACGACCAAGCGCCCCGCGCCCTACTTCGACAGCGTCGCCGTCAGCCGCTTGAGGGTCGCCAGTTCCTTCTTGTCCACGTCGCCGAGCGCCGTGGTGCGCTCCGCGATCCCGCCGGTGAGACGCTGCAGCAGGTCCTTGGCGCCGTCGGTCGGCGGTCCGTCGCCCATCGCGGCAAACCCGAGCAGCTGGGCCAGCTTGCTGTCGATGCCCGTCGGGTTGGCGATCAGATCCTGATTCGCCTTGGCGCGGTACTGCACCAGCCGCTCTTCGATCGTGAACAGGCGGTTGTTCAGGTCGGTCATCGCCTGGTCGAGCAGCGCC
>JANORI010000530.1:0-6807 GCA_031415235.1 Acidobacteriota bacterium
AGTTCCCGGCCCACCGACCGGCGTCAGCTGATCGAGGAAGCCGCTGGCGTGACGAAGTACAAGTCGCGCCGCCGGGCCGCCGGATTGAAGCTCGACGCGGCCCAGCAGAACCTCACGCGCCTCGACGACATCGTCTTTGAAGTCGAGAAGCAGTGCGGATCGCTCAAGCGCCAGTCGTCGAAGGCGCGCCGCTACCAGCGCCTGCGCGACGAGATGCGGCGCTGGGAGAAGGTGCTCTTTGCCCGCCGCTACCGGCACCTCGCCGAGCACATCGAGTCGGCCCGGTCGCGGCTCAACGATGCCCGTCAGGACGAAGTGGCGTCGAGCGCCCGCCTGGCCGAAGTGGAAACGGAACTGGCGCGGGTACGCATCGAACTGGCCAAGGCGGAACAGGACGCGACCAGCGTGCGCGAGGCCGCGCACGCGCGCGAGCTCGAAGTGAACCGGCGCCAGCAACAGCTCGCCCTCGACGCGCAGCAGGCGGCGATGCTCGAGACACGCGTCGGCGAGCTGGATGCGGAGCGGCTGACGCTCGAGGAGCGCCGCGAACCGGAACGGCTCAGGCTCGAGGAGCGGCGCACCGCCACCTGCGATGCCGAGCGCGCTCGCGACGAGGCCGCTGCGGCAGCGCAGTCGGCGGTGGAGGAGTTCGCCGCCGCGCAGGAGGCGATTGCCGACGCCGATCGCGACGTGGACCACGCGCGCGCCCAGGTGTACGGGGCCATCAACAGCATCACGGCCCTGACGGCGGCCATCGAGCATGCCGTGGCCGAGCGCGAGCGCTCCGCCGCGGTACTCGGGCGGCTAGAGGTGGAAGCCCGCGATCTCGACGCGGAATTCTTGCGTGCGTCGGAATCGCGCGACCGCGCCACCGACGCGCTGCGTCAGGCGCAGTCGGGGTTGTCGTCCACGGAACTGGCCCGGTGGGCCCGCGAGTCGGAACTGGCGGCCGCGAGGATCGAACACGAGTGGCGTGAACGCGAGAAGCGCCAGCGCGAACACGACCTGGCGGGCGCAAGCGCCCGTCTGCGGTCGCTCGAAGAAGTCGAGGCCGCTCGCGCGGCGTTCAGCGACGGCGCCCGCATGCTGCTGGCCAGCGCCGATGCCGCCGTGGGTCAGCGTGGCGCGCTGGCCGACTACCTCGAAGTGCAGCCGCGCTACGAGCGCGCGGTCGAGGCGACGCTCGGCGACCTGCTCGAGCACGTCGTCGTCGACAGCCATACGCAGGCCCACGCCGGCTTCCAACTGGTGCGGCGCGAAGGCGCCGGCCGCTGCGGCTTCATCGTAATCAGCGACCGCGTGACGGCCCAGGCGCCACCGGTCGTGTCCCATGTGCCGCACGGGTGCGTCACGCTGTCGAGCGTGGTTCGCATCACCGGTCCGTTTGCCGGGGCCCTGCGCAGCGTGGTGGGTGAGGCCCTCATCACCGATTCCCTCGACGACGCGGCGTCGCTCTCAGGCGGTGCCGGCGTGCCGGTCGTGACGCTCGACGGCGACGTGTATCGCGGACCCCATGTGGTGAGCGGTGGCAGCCGCACGGAATCCACGGGCATCCTGGCCACGAAGCGCGAGATTCGCGATCTGCGGGAGCGGGTCAGCGAGGGCCACGCCGCCATCCAGTCGCTCACGGCAGCACTGGACGGCTACAGCCAGAAGATTGCCACGTCGAGCGCGGCGGTGATGGGACTGGTGGCCGACGGACATCGTCAGGAGAAAGCCATCGTGTCGGCGCAGGCCGACGTGGCCAGAGCCACGGCCGACGAGGGGCGCGTGCGGCAGCGCGTCGATCTGGTGGCCACCGAGGCCCGCGGCGCGCGCGAGTCGATCGACAGCCTCGACCTGAGGCACGCCGACGCGCAGGCGACCATCGAGCGGCTGGCCGGCGAGCGCGCCGAGCACGAACTGGCGCTGGCCGAGCGGCAGCGGATGCTCGTCGAGGGACGGGACCGTGCGCAGACGCTGAGCCACACGGCCGCCGAAGCGCGAGCTCTGCATGCCGGGCTGGTGGAGCGCGCCCGCTCGGCCGTGGCTGAAGTGGCGCGCCTCGAAGACGCGGCGCGCGAACTCAGCGAACGTGCCGACGCGTGTCGGCGCGACATGGCCCTGATGCGCGAGCAGCGCGAGCGCCTGCTGGCCAGCAGCGACGAGGGCACGCGCCTTATGGATGAGAGCATCCACGCGCTCGAGGATCTGCGCGAAGAGATGCTCGAGGCCGATGACGAGACGCTGGTGCTCAAGGCCGCAACCGATCGTCAGGAGCAGTCCATTCGCGACGCGCGCCGGGCGCTCGATGCCGTGCGCGCCCTGGCGGCGGAACTCGACATCTCGCGCGCCACGGGCGAGGCGGAGCTCACGCACCTGGCCCAGCAGAGTCTTGATGCCGTGCAGGCCGACCTCGACACCGTCGTGGCCGAGGTCGCCGAAATGGAGAGCCACGGCATTCATGCACCCGACGCGCGCATGATTCGCCGCGCCGTTGCCGAAGCGGCCGAGGCGGCCGACGGCGATGATGCCGTGGACGCCGGACCGCCGTCGGTCGAGACCGGCGCGGAAGCCGTGGCGGCCGATGCCGCCGTGTCGGAGGCGGCGCAGGCGGCCATGACGGCGGAAGAGGCCATTGCCGAGCTGCGCGCCCAGATCGAGCGGCTCGGGCCGGTCAACATGATGGCCATCCAGCAGCACACCGAACTGGATGAGCGCCGCATCTTTCTCACCACGCAGCGCAAGGACCTGGTCGACTCGATCGCCCAGACCAACGAGGCGATCGAGCGCATCGACGAAACCACGCACAGCCGATTCCGAGACGCCTTTACGGCCATCAACGATAACTTCCAGGTGACCTTCACGACGCTCTTCGGCGGCGGTCGTGCCGGCCTCACCCTGCTCGACGAGTCCGATCCGCTCGAAAGCGGCATCGACATCGTGGCGTCGCCGCCTGGCAAGCGCCTGCAGAACGTGATGCTGCTCTCTGGCGGAGAGAAGGCGCTCACGGCGATTGCCCTGATGTTCGCGATCTTCCGTTACAAGCCGAGCCCGTTCTGTCTGCTCGACGAGATCGACGCGCCGCTCGACGACGCGAACATCGGCCGTTTCGTCGAGATGCTGCGCAGCATGCTCGACCGCACACAGTTCATCGTCATCACCCACAACCGCAAGACCATGGAGATCGCCAACCGGCTCTACGGCGTCACAATGGAAGAGCCGGGCGTGTCGAAGGTGATCTCGCTCCAGATGAACTGACGTCCGCTGAACTTCGGTCCCCGTCCGGTCGTATGTGTCGTTCAGGGGGGTCGAGGCATGCAGGCAATGTCGGTTCGTGGGCGCCATGTGGCGGCGCTGCTGGTAGCCGCGGTCGCGGTGTCGGCTGGCTGCGACGTGAAGATGGCCGCCGACGGCGACCTCTCGTTCGACGCCTGGCATGGACACGCCGCCGATACCTGGGTCCGAAGCTACACCCTGGCGCCTGGCGGTCGGCTCGAGGTTCTCAACGTCAACGGCGAGATTGTGGCCGAGGCGTCTGACGGCGCGACCGTCGAGCTACGCGCCGAACGCTCGGCGTCGGCCGGGTCCGACGAGGCGGCGAAGGCATTTCTCGGCAAGATCGAGATGCGCGAGGAGGTCGGCGCGGACCGTGTCCGCGTCGAGACCATTGCGCCGCGGGTTCGCATCGGCGGCCACAAGGTGACATTCGCGATCAAGGTGCCCAAGGGCGTGCACGTCGACCTGCGCACGGTGAACGGGGGTGTGCGACTCGAGAATGTCGGCGGAGAGGTGCGGGCATCGACGACCAACGGCGGCGTTCGGGGCCGCGTCGCGGCGGCCTCGCTCGTCGAAGCACGCACGACCAACGGAGGCGTCGAGCTGGAGCTGACCGGCGCGCTGGCGTCCGACGGCAAGGTGTCTCTGACGAGTGTCAACGGCGGTGTCGTGTTGAAGGTGCCTCGAGACACACGGGCGCAGATTCGTGCCCGCTGCACCAATGGAAAGGTCAGCGTGGACGACGGCCTGAAGGTGGCCGTCGAAGGCGAGCAGACCCGCCGTCGTCTCGACGGCACGCTGAATGGCGGCGGCGGCCGGATCGAGTTGCAGACGACCAACGGCGGCGTGTCGCTCGGCCGGTCCTAGCCGTCTTGTCGGTTCGCCCGTTGTTCCGGGCGGGGTGACTGTCGTACTCTGTGCGGACCGAGCATGAGTTCGCCGTGAACGAGGACAAGTCCACTCGCTACCATCGTCGGCGCCGTCGCTCTGAGCTTGCGGGCACGGCCCTGGTTGGCGGCGTCCTGCTGGCGGTCTCGCTGTCGGGTTTCGCCACGATGTGTCGCACAGCGGCCGAGTGGGCCACGGCCTGGCTGCCAGCCAACCTCACGTCAGGCGCCAGCGTGGCGCTCGTTCTGGCCGGCCTCGCGGTTGCCGTGCAGACGCTGGACTTCCCGTTTGCCTGGTATCAGGGCTATTGGCTGGAGCGGCGCTACGGATTGTCCACCGAACATCTGTCGCACTGGCTGTCCGACCACGTCAAGGCGTTCGCCGCCAGTAGCGCCGTGATCGTGGCCGGCGCGTGGGCAGTCTACCTCTGCATCCAGCGCTGGCCCGCGGCATGGTGGCTGGTGGCGGCCTCCGGATGCACGCTCGCGATGGTGGCGCTGGCGCGGCTTGCGCCCATGTTGTTGCTGCCGTTCTTCTACCGCGTGCGGGCGCTGCGCCGCGCCGGTCTCTCGGAGCGGCTCGCGCGTGTGGCGGAGAGGGCGGGCGCGCCGGTGGTTCACGTGTCTGAATGGGCTATCGGAGGGCACACACGCAAGGCGAACGCGGCCCTGGCCGGGGTCGGCCGCTCGCGGCGCATCCTGATCTCGGACACGATGCTCGACGCGTACTCTGACGAGGAGATCGAGGTGGTGGTCGCCCACGAGCTGGCGCATCACGTGTACCACGATCTGTGGTTCACCATGCTGCTGCGTGCACTGACGCTCTATGGCGGCTTCTTCGTGGCGGACCGGACCCTTGTCGCAGTGGCGCCCTGGCTCGAACTTCGCGGACCGGCCGACGTGGCCGGCGCGCCCGTCCTGCTGCTCGTGGCGGGCGTCTGGTCGCTGGCCATGTCGCCGATCGGCAACGCGTTGTCGCGGGCGCAGGAGCGCCGGGCCGATCGGTATGCCTTGCGCATCACGGGCAATCCTGCGGCGCTTGTCGCGGCCATCAGACGCCTGGCACAGCAGAACCTCGCCGAGGATCGACCGTCGGTGCTGGCGCGAACGCTGTTCTACTCGCACCCGCCCACGCGGGAGCGCATCGCGGCGGCCGAGGCCTGGCACGGCGTTGTCCGGCCGCTACCGGCGCATGGCATCATTGGTGGCGAGGAGTGAGCGAATGCATCACAGAGGCCTGACGATGGTGGCGGCGGCGTTGGTTGCTGCGGCCGTGACGGGGGTGCCGGCAGCCAGCGCCCGCAAATTGAACGTGGCGCACCGCGGTGCTTCGGCCTACGCGCCCGAACACACCCTTGCGGCCTACGAACTGGCGATCGCTCAGGGCGCCGACTTCGTCGAACAGGATCTGGCGGTCACCAAGGACGGCGTCCTCATCTGTCTGCACGATCCGTCGCTCGAGCGTACGACCGACGTGGCCACACGATTTCCCGACCGCTTCACCGAGATCACGTTCGAGGGCCGCCGCCAGAGGGTCTGGCTGGCCAACGACTTCACCCTCGCCGAGATCAAGACGCTCGACGCCGGGACGTGGTTCGACGCCAAGTTCGCGGGCGCGCGCGTGCCCACGTTCGACGAAGCAGTGGCGCTGATCCGCGGCAAGGCGGGTCTCTATCCAGAGCTGAAGACCCCCGAGATTTACGCAGGGCGCGCCGTCGACTTCATTGCGCTCGTCGAGACGTCGCTCGACCGTCTGCAGCTACGCGGACCGGGCGCCGATCCAAAGACACCGGTGATCCTGCAGACGTTCGGCGAGTCGACCGCCAAGGCGCTGGCCGCCCGGCGCATCGGACTGCCGATTGTGCTGCTCATCGGCGGCGGGGGCGGCGCGTGGGATTCGCGGGCCATCGTCGATCGGTGGAAGGGCGTCGTGACCGGCTTCGGCCCGGCCAAAGGAATTGTCGCGAAGCATCCGGAGTTCGTGCGCCTGGCCCACGAGGCGGGGATGACCGTCACGCCTTACACCTTCAACGTCAAGGGCGCGACGGGTTTCCCGTCGGTCAAGGCGGAGATGGAACACTTTCTCTACACGCTGGACGTGGACGCGCTCTTCACCGACAATCCGGATGTGTTCCCACGCCGTCAGTAGCGCTCGTCGACGTGGGAGGTGCGCCTCCCGGCACCTCGCCGCGCTTCGGGTGGTTACCGGCCGGCCACGACCAATGTGCCCTTCATCGTACGGCACTGCGCGTCGCTCGACAGGCTGCAGTAGTACTCGAACCGCCCAACTTGGTCGGCTCTGAACTCGAACGTGATCGTCTCGTCAGCGCCGGCGCGTTTCATCACCCGGTAGGCGTCGATTGCGAAGCTGTGAGGGCCGCCCTCGCTGCGCAGCGTGATCGTGACGAGGTCGTTCTTCGAGACGTCGAGCCGGCCGGGCTCGAAGCGTCCGTCCTTGGCCACGATCGTGAACGCGCGTCTGGTTGGCGCAACTTCCTGCGAGGCAACAGGACCGGCCAGTAGGGGCAGGCCGACCAACACCGCGACGAGCATCCGAGTACGAGCCATGCCTCGATTCTACGCCCGGTGTCGCCAGAAACACCGAGGGCGGGCCCGAAGGCCCGCCCTGGTGCGAAAGAGGGACGAGGCGGTGACGCCTTCT
>JANORI010000531.1:0-36117 GCA_031415235.1 Acidobacteriota bacterium
CCGGCGTAACCTCTTCGCCTTCTCGGTGGCGGCCTTTGAAGACGCGGTGAAGTTCGCGCCTGACAATCCCGAGTACCACTATCGGCTCGGGCTGGCGCTCTCGAAGAATCACGAACCGGCCCGCGCCAAGGCATCGCTCAAGGCGGCGTTGGCGCTCGACCCGAAGTTCTCCGGGGCGGCCGACGCTGCGGCGCAGCTGGCGGCCCTGCCGTAGCCGACGCGTCTCGGCCCTGGCGCATCGGGCGCCGTTCAGGCGCGGGTCCCGACCGCGGCTCGCACGACATCGATCATCTGCGCTCGCGGTCCCAGCCACGAAAGGCCCGACAGGTCGACGCTCGAGGCGAGCGAGCGCCGCTCTTCTGGGGACATCTCGAGCAGGCGCACGATACCCGCCGCGAACTGGTCGGCGGCGTCTGCCACCGTGCAGCCTTGGCCCACTCCGTCTGGGAGCCCCTCGCAGACGGCGGTCGTGGTCACCACGGGTACCCCGGCCGCGAGCGCTTCGAGCACCTTGTTCTGCAGGCCGCGCGCGGTGTGCAGAGGGGCCACCGAGACGGCGGCCCGCCACAAGTAGTCGCGCGTATGGGGCACCGCGCCAGTCACGGTCACGCCTGGCGCTGCAAGCGCGCGCACGACCGCCGACGGCTGGCTCCCGACGATCTCGAGCAGCGCATCGGGGTGCCGCGCCACAACCGCTGGCCACACTTCGGTGACGAGCCACGATGCGCCCGCTTCATTCGGCGCGTAGTTCATCACGCCGCAGAACACGACTGTGCGCGAGGGCGGCGCCGGGCCTGCGGGCCTGAAGTCGTCGATGTCGACGCCGTTGGGCAGCACCCGCACGTCGGCGGCCGGCGCCATGGCGCTCAGCACCGCGCGTTCCTTCTCGTTGATGACGAGGGTGGTCACGGCTCGTTCGGTCGCGCGCGTTTCGAAGGCCGACAGCACCCGCGCCTCCCGGCGATACACCCAGCGCTTGGGCGGTCGGGTCACCTCGCCGAGCTGCTGCCACTTCTGCGAGTCGACATCCACCATGTCGAGCACGCATGGAACTGCCGAGAGCGGCTCGCGAAGCACGAACTTCGCCATGCCGCTGCAGAACGCCACCACCACCGACGGACGTCGCGCCGCAACGACGCGTCGCAGCACGCCGTCGATCGTGGGCGCGTCGAGCAGCACGTGGGTGAGCGGCTCGGTTCCTGGCAAGGCAAATGGCACCCGCAGCCAACGCGAGACTCCGGCGACCGGCGCGGTCGACACGGTCATGCCGCGCGCGGCGACCTCGCCAACGTGCGAGGCCTCTTCGTCGTCGTGCACGAGCGACACCACATCGACGTCGAAGGCCTGGCGCAGTCCTTCGAGCAAGTGGAAGGAGCGAATGCGATCACCGCGGTTGGGCGCATATGGCAGCCGGTGCGTGAGGTACAACACTCTCACGAGCTGGCTTCGTCCCGTCGCGACCGGATCACCTTCGCGGGTACCCCACCGACAATCGTGTAGTCGGGCACCGGCGTGGTCACGACGGCGCCGGCGGCCACGATGGCGTGGCGTCCCACGTCGGCCAAGATGACCGCCCCGTTGCCGATCCACGCGCCTTCTCGAACGTGCACGCAAACGGGCGTCCCTGGCTGGTCCCTGATCGGAATGTCGAGCCGGGCGATGCCGTGTGTGTGGGGTCCGCTCGGAATCTGCACGCCGGCGGCAATCAGCACATCGCGCTCCACGTGCACCCAGCCGACGTTGCAATGCGGCCCGAGGTAGGCGTTGCCGTCGAGGCGCACTTGCGTCGTCGAGAACAGGCAGCCGGCGCCAATCACGGTGTCGGGGCCGCATCCGCGCGTGGTCGCCGCGAGGAACGCGCGCCGCAGGTACTGTCCGAGCAGACCCGGCACAAGCGCCAGCCACTCCATCGACGCCTGGAAGGCGCGGTCGCGACCCATGACGAGGGCCCGTACTTCCAGCGACGCGCGCACCGGCAGCACCGCTACGCCCGCCAGCCCGCGGGCCAGCGACTTGGCCGCGCTCATGCCCGGGCATCCTTTTCGACGCGCTCGCGCACGAGCCGGTCGTAGATGTCTTCCAGCGTCGCGACCCGTCGGGCAAACGAGAGTTCGGTCTCGACCCGCTGCCGAGCGGCCATGGCCAGGGCGCGTCCGCGCGCCGGGTCATCGGCCAGTGCCGCCATCGCACGCGCCAGTCCGTCGCGGTCTCCGCAGTTCACGAGCAAGCCGTGCAGGCCGTCCTGGGCGATCTCGGCAGTGCCACCGGCGCGGGTGGCGACGACGGGCGTGCCGAGCGCCATCGCCTCGAGCACGGCGTTGGGCGTGCCTTCATAGTCGGATGCCTGCACGAACACGTCGAACGCATGATGCAGCATGGGGACGTCGGTGCGATGCCCGAGCAGGTGCACGCGGGCGCCGGCCGCTCCGAGGCGTTCAGCCTGCTGCCGCAGGGCGGCCAGACTCGACCCCTCGCCCACGATGACCAACTGGGCCCGGTCGCGGGCGATGGCGGCAAACGCCTCGATGAGCAAGTCGAACCGCTTCTGCGGCTCGGCACGTCCGACGGAGCCGAACACGACCGCGTCGGCCGGCAGTCCGAGCGCAGCACGGGCCGAGGGCTCCTGCGCGGAATCGCGCCGGAACTTCGCCGGGTCAATCGCATTCAGCACGGTCGTCACGCGCTCGGGACGTGCTCCGGAAGCGATGAGCACCTGCCGGATCTCCTCGGACACCGCAATGACCTGCGCATATCGCGCCAGCAGCCAGCGGTCGCCGGGATAGTAAACACGTTGTTCCTTCCACGAATGCCCGGTCCAGCCGTGTGCGGTGGCCAGCGGGATCACGCCCTCGAGGCGCGCCAGCAGCAGCCCCAGCAGATCGGTCTTATACTCGTGCGCATGCACGATGTCGATCCGGCGATCGCGCACGATCTGCCGGAGCGCTGGCAGCACGGCTGGGTCAATCGAATGACGCTCGGTCACCTCGAGGTACGGGATGCCGAGCGACTTCGCCCACGCGTCGATGCCGAAGACGCCGTCGCGCGCGTCGCGGATATAGCAGACCGCAATCTCGGCGCGGCGTTTGTCGGTGAGCGCGGCGCCGAGCAGGATGGTCTTTTCCGGGCCGCCGCCCGTGCCGCGCACGCTGCGCAGTTCGAGCACGCGCACGGGTCGGCCGCCGGCAATCACGAACGCCTCGACCGCGGAATGGACCGACGCAGACGAAACGTCGGAGTCGGGAGGCCTGACATCTGGGGCGACAGGATACACCCTATGGTATCGTAATCATTGCGCCGTCGGCGGGAGGTCGCTGCACGATTCAGCCGGCGACGAGGTTCTCGCCGCCGCACGATGTCGCCACGGTGTGCGTGTCACGCACGCCTGCTGCACACCCGAGCGCACATGATCGCCAGCTGCCACAGTCCCGCGTTCCGCTGCCCAGTAGCGGCGGCGCACGTCCGCCGGTGACGGAGCCCGCCGTGCTGGGTCGTCTGACGGCGCGGCCCACCTCGGCCGCCCCGAGGCATGGGGAACCGATCACCGTCGGCGTGCCCCTGCCCCGCGGTCGGGTGCGCGATGTCGCCACCCTCGTGGCCGTCGTGGGCGAGGCGCTCCCGACGCAGGCCCGCGCACTCGAATATTGGACCGATGGCAGCGTGCGTTGGGCGCTACTCGACACGCGCGTCGACCTGCCGCCAGGCGGCGCCGAGATTCTCGTGCGCGACGATCTGCGGGCGCCTGCGCCGTCGCATCCGCTTACCCTCAGCCTGTCGGCGCGGCAGGCCTCGGTCACGAGCGGCTCATGGCGGGTCGATCTGGATCTGGACCGCGGCCATCCGTTTACGGCCGTGCTCGACCACGAGCGGCCGGTGATCGAGGCGCCGCTCGCGGCGGTGCTGCTGCGCGACGCCGACGGGCGCCCGTTGCCGGTGCGCTATTGCGCCATCGAGGTCGAGGTCACCGGCCCGCTGCGGGTGGTGCTGCGCATCGACGGGGAAGCGTCGGGCGCGCAGGGCGCGCGGCTCAACACGAGCCTGCGGCTCACGTTCGTGGCCGGGTTGCCGGCAATGGGCATTGAACTGCGCCTGCACAACCCGAGGGCCGCCGTGCATCCCGGTGGATTGTGGGAGCTGGGCGATGCCGGTTCAGTTCTTCTGCGCGACGCCGTCGTGCGCCTGCCGGTCACCGTCCCTCTTCAGACGTGTCGCGTGTCGCTCGAGCGCGACGCGCCCCTGGCTGACGTCGGATTGCCGTTCTCGGTGACCCAGCACTCGAGCGGCGGCGAGCACTGGGCAAGTACGGCGCACGCCAATCGCACCGGCGACGTCACCCTCGACCGCCGCGGCTACACCGCGCGGGCCGGCGCTGCCGACTCGGCCGGCCTACGCGCGAACCCGGTGGTGGTTGCCGGATTCCCAGGCGGCATGCTCTGCGTCGCGGCCGAACGCTTCTGGGAGGTGTTCCCCAAGGCGCTGGACGTGCGCGCCGATGGCGCGCTCACGGTGTCGTGTCTGCCGGCGGGCCGTGATCCGCATGAACTCCAGGGCGGGGAGCGCTGCGACTACGAGTTCTGGATCGGGTGGGGCGCCGACGGCGTCACCGACCTGCCACTCGAGTGGCGCCGTGCCCCGGCGACTGTCCTTCCGGAGGCGCAGGCGGTCGCCGTCGCCGAACTCCTTCCCGGTCTGGAGCCGGCTCGAGCCGGCGAGAATCCCGTGTACGAGCGCCTCATCGGGGCGGCCCTGGACGGCGCCGACACCTTTGTCGCCAAGCGCGAGCGCATCGACGAGTACGGCTGGCGGCACTACGGCGACCTGTATGCGGATCACGAGAACGGACCCGAGCCGGGCCGCCAGATCGTCTCGCACTACAACAATCAGTACGATGCGGTGCATGGTCTCGCGCTCCAGGCGTTGCGGCACGATGACCACCGCTGGTGGGAGTTGGCGCGCGACCTGGCGCGGCACGTCTCGCGCATCGACGTCTACTGGACGTCCGAGGATCGCGCGGCCTACAACGGCGGACTGTTCTGGCACACCGCGCACTACACCGCCGCCGGCCGGTCAACTCACCGGACGTATCCCAGGGACGCCGGGCTCGACGGCGGAGGGCCGTCGAATGAGCACTGCTATTCGCATGGCCTGCTGCTGCACCACGTCCTGACCGGCGACCCGACGAGCCGCGACGCGGTCGTGAGCCTGGCCAATTGGGTGATTGCGATGGACGACGGCCGCGCGGCGCGTTGGCCGCTGCCCTGGTTGAGCAGCGCCTCAACCGGCGCGGCAAGCGCGACGGCGACGGGCGACTACCACGGTCCTGGTCGCGGATCCGCCAACACCGTCCTCGCGCTGTTGAACGCGCACCGGCTGACCGGCGATGAGCGCTATCTGGCCAAGGCCGACGAACTGGTCGCACGAGTCGTGCATCCTGACGACGACCTCGAGGCGCTCGTGCTGCTCGACACCGAGAGACGCTGGTCGTACACCGTACTGCTGCAGGCGCTCGGGCGATACCTGTTGACGCGTGTCGAACTGGGCCGTCGCGACGAGCGCTGGGACTACGCCCGCGCCGTCCTGCTGCACTACGCCGGATGGATGGCCGACCACGAGCATCTGTACTTGGAGAAGCCTGCCCATCTCGAGTTCCCCACCGAGACGTGGGCGGCGCAAGATGTCCGCAAAGCGGAGGTGTTCGACCTGGCTGCCATCCATGCCGCCACCGGCGCGGAGCGCGAGCGGTTTCTCGCCTGCGCCGTCGACTTCCACCGGCGGTCGCTCGCGATGCTGGCGTCGATGGCCACCCGGACGCGCACCCGTCCGGTCGTGCTGCTGCTGTCGTACGGCTTCTCGAGGCCCTGGTTCGAGCGTCACGCGCGACTCGCGCCGCTCGACCCTCTGCCGCCGCGCGCGTGGCCGCCGCGCGCGGGGTTCGTGCCGCAGCGGACCGTCGCAGTGCGGCGCCTCGAGGCCGTCGCCGTCGCCGTCGCCGCCGCAGTGGCCGGGGCGGCCGCGCTCTTGCTGCGCCGGTTCCTCCTGTAGTCAGCGGGATTGCGTGCACTGGCGCGCCGCTAGACATCTCCTATGGCCGACGTCGTGACGAATGAAGCAAGTGTTCCGTCGGCCATGGGAGATGTCTACGCCCGGCGGAGCCGGGCCAGGAGACACTGCCCTAGCGAAGCGGAGCCCACCCGGCTCTTCCGGGCGGCTTGAGGCGGAGCTTTGCTAGCGTCCCGCGCGCGGCGTGCCTCGCCTCCCGGCATCGGGCAGCTGTGATACCGTCATTTCTTCGCCACCCGACCCGCACAACCGCGCAATGCGATCCATCCTCATCCTGATCCTGATTGCAATTGGCTTCACCGGCTCGCTCTTCAGCCGGCACATCGGGCTGCTCACGTACGTGTGGTTCGCGTTGTTCCGCCCGCTCGAGTGGGTGTTCTGGTACCTGGTACCGTACCGGCTCTCGCTCGTGTCGGGCCTGCTGCTGCTCGTCCCGTGCCTTTTTTCCGGCATCCTGCCCAACTTCTCCCATCCGCTCACCATCCTCAGCTGGCTGTTCATGGCGTTGACCCTCGTCGCGCAGACGACGAGCTATCTGAACCCGGACTGGGCGTGGGTCGACCAGCTCGCCAGGCTCATGATCGTGTCCGCCCTGGCGGTCACGCTGCTCAACACGCGCCAGAAGCTCTCGCAGTTCGTCGCCGTGATCGCCGGCTCGTTCGCGTTCTACTCGGCCAAGGCCGGCATCGTCACGCTCACAACCGGCGGCGTGCGCTTCTCGGATGGCCAGGCCGGCTCGTTCGTGGACAACAACGGCTACGCCCTGGCCATCAACATGGCCATTCCTCTGATGGCCGCCACTGGCGCGACGCTGATGGCCGATCTGCCCGGTCTGAAGTTCATGCGCCTCGGCTTCCTGGTGGCCGTGCCGCTCAGTGTCTTCACCGTGATCGGCACGATGTCGCGCGCCGGGCTGCTGGCGCTCGCGACGCTCGCTTTGATCCTGGCACTCCTGCAGCGCCGGCCGATGCTGTGGACGGCGGGCCTGGTAGTGGCGGCCGTCCTCACCTACAACTTCGCGCCGATGCCCGAGGGTTACCTGGAGCGAGTGGAGACGATCACCACTTACAACGAGGTCGGCGAGGGGTCGGCGCTCGGCCGGCTGCACTTCTGGCGCGTCGCGGTGCGGATGGTCGAAGCCAACCCGTTGGGCGTCGGACTGCGGCAGTACGACACGGCCTACGACGACTACGACGACTCAGGCGGTCTCTTCGGCAGCAAGCGCTCGGTCCACAACAGTCACCTGCAGGTGTTGTCGGAGCTCGGCTACGCCGGATTCGTCGTCTGGGTCGCGGCCTTCGGTTACGCGCTCACCGTGGGACTGCGGATCCGGTTCGCGGCCACCAAGCTGGCTGGCCTCACCGACGAGGAGCGTCGGTTCTACGTGTCGATGGCGACGGCCCTCCTGGCCTCGATGTGCGCGTTTATCGTGGGCGGCACCTTCATCGCGGCCGCCAACAACGAATTGACCTGGCTCACGTTTGCCAGCCTCGCCGCCCTGCAGCGCGAGTTCCGCGTCCGAACGGCCGCGCTGGTCCCGGCCCTCGCCACAGCTGTGCGCCCCGCGCCGGTCATGCCGGTCCCGCGCCGCAAAGCCATCGCGTGAGGCCGCCCCGCGTGCTGCAGGTCGTCCTGCAGCTGGACCCTGGCGGCACTGAACGCCTTGTCATCGAGATGGTGCGGCGGTTGCACACACAGGTGTCGATGGCCGTCTGCTGCCTGGACGCGGCGGGCGCCTGGGCCGACCGCGTGACCGCTCTCGGCGTGCCCGTCCATGTGCTCGGCCGGCAGCCCGGCTTTCAGCCGCGCCTGTCGTTCGCGCTCGCCGCCATCGCCCGGCGCATGCGTGCCGACGTGCTCCACTGCCATCACTACTCGCCGTTCGTGTACGGGCGGCTTGCCACGCTGATTGCCGGCGGCGCCCGGGCCATCTACACCGAGCATGGCCGGCTTTCCGACGCGCCGCCGTCTCCCAAGCGCCGGATGGCCAACGCACTGCTGATGGCTGGCGCGCAGCAGCTGTTCTCGGTGTCGCACGACTTGCGGGCGCATCTGCTGAAGGAAGGCGTGCCGAGCCGGATGCAGGTCATCTGGAATGGGATTGACCCAGGGGAGCCGCCCACCGGGGCCGCCCGAGCGGCAGCCCGCGCCGCGCTCGGCGTGACCGACGAGGCCTGTGTCGTGGGCACGGTTGCGCGCCTCGACCCGGTCAAGGATCTCGGCACGCTCGTCACGGCGGTCGCCCAGGCCGGGCGGGTGAATCCCAGCGTGCGGCTCGTCGTCGTGGGCGACGGACCCGAGCGGGCCGCTCTCGAGCGCGCCGCGCACGCACACGGGGCCACGGGGCGCGTGCAGTTCCTGGGGCATCGTGACGACGCCCGGGCGATCCTCGCCGGCGTGGACGTCTTTGCCAACAGCTCCACGAGCGAGGGTATCTCACTGACGCTGCTCGAAGCGATGGCGGCCGAACTGCCGATCGTGGCGACGAGCGTTGGGGGCACGCCCGAGGTGGTCGTCGACGGCGAGACCGGGCGCCTGGCACCCGCGCGCGATGCGGCCGGGTTGGCCGCGGCCTTGCTCGACGTCGCGGGGGACCCGGCTCGGGCTCGTGCCTGGGGCAGGGCCGGCCGCCAGCGACTGTTACAGTACTTCACGATCGACGAGATGGTGCGCCGGTACGCGGCGGTGTACCGCGGCGAGTCCGAGGCTGGCGCTGACGACTCGTCGGCCCGGTTACAATGATGCGCATGCGCTGGTCGCCGAGAGCCCGGGGGTAGGCGGCAATGTGCGGAATCAGCGCGCTCGTTGCCCTTGACGGGGACCTGCCCGCGGTCATCGCCAGGGACATCCGCCCGATGACCGACGCGATCGCCCATCGGGGCCCCGATGGCGATGGGTTCTACCACGGCGCGTTTGCCGCGCTTGGTCATCGCCGGCTCTCGATCATCGATCGCGCCGGTGGCCATCAGCCGATGGCCAACGAAGACGACACCTGCTGGATCGTCTTCAACGGCGAGATCTACAACCACAAGCCACTGCGCCGCGAGCTCGAAGCCCGCGGTCACCGGTTCAGGACCGTGTCGGACACCGAGGTGATCCTGCACGCGTACGAGGAGTTCGGTCCGGCGTGCGTCGATCGGCTGAACGGCATGTTTGCGTTCGCCATCTGCGACACCCGCAGACGCGAGGTCTTCATCGCGCGGGACCGCCTGGGCGAGAAGCCGCTCTTCTACGGGGTCTTCGCCGGCGTCGTCCACGTCGCCAGCGAGATCAAGGCGTTGCAGCGCAGCTCGGTCTGGGACGGCACGCTCGATCTCTCGGGACTCGAAGGTTATGTGTCGCTTGGCTACGTCGTCGCGCCGCAGACCATCTACAAGCACGTGCGCAAGCTCGAGCCCGGCCACTGGATGCGCATCGCCGCCGGCCGCATCGAGACGCGCCAGTACTGGGACGTGACCGAGTTCGACACCGACACGCGGCCTGACGGGGACATTCTGCGCGACCTCGAAGTGCTGCTGGCCGATGCGGTCACCTGCCGGCTCGAGAGCGAGGTGCCCCTTGGCGCGTTCCTGTCGGGCGGCATCGACTCCGGCCTCGTCGTGTCGTGGATGTCGGAGGCCCTGGGCGCTGGTGTGGTCACGACCTCGGTGGGATTCGTCGAGCGCGATCACAACGAACTCGAGGCGGCCGCGCTCACGGCCTCGGCCTTCGACACACGGCACTATCCGACGTTGCTGCAGCCGCGTCTCGACGAGGTGTTCGATACGCTCGTGGACGCATTCGACGAGCCGTTCGCCGATGCCTCGGCCATCCCGACCTACTACGTGTCGAAGGCGGCCCGATCGCACGTCACCGTGGCGCTCACCGGTGATGGCGGCGACGAGTCGTTCGGCGGCTACGATTTCAGATACGACCTGCACGGGCTCGAGGCGCGCTACCGGAGGTTCGTACCAGGCCGAGCCGGCCGGGCGCTCGCCGGCTGGCTGGGACGCCATTGGCCGCGCTCGGCGCACGTGCCGCGCGTGCTCCGCGCCGGCAACGTGCTCGAGAACCTGGGCTGGCCGCCGGAAGCCGCGTACTACGCCGACCTGTGTTTCGTGAAGCCGTGGGATGCGCGCGCGCTTCTGGGCATCGATGCCGGCCGCTCGCCCGAGACGAGTCCGGTCTACGAGGCCGTGACCGCGCCGTATCGGCGTTGCCCCTCGCCAAGCGCCGTTCAGCGCGCGCAGTACGCCGACCTGAAGGTGTATCTGCCCAACGACCCGCTCGTGAAAGTGGACCGCGCGAGCATGGCCACCAGTCTCGAGGTGCGATGCCCGCTGCTCGATCACCGCGTGATCGAGTTCGCATTCCGCGTGCCGTCCGATCGAAAGATGCGACCGGGCCGCTCGAAGTTCTTCCTCCGTGAACTCGGCGCGCGCCGGCTGCCTGCGGCGCTGCACACGATGAAGAAGCGGGGATTCTCGGCCCCGATCGGCGAGTGGATTCGCGGTCCGTATCGCCAGTGGTTCCGCGACGACGTGCTATCGCCTTCGTCCGCGGTGGCCTCGATGCTCGACCGTCAGCTGCTGGCGCGCTGGGTCGACGAGGACGCGCGCGGTGAGCGCGATCGTTCGGCGGCGCTCTGGACCGTGTGGTGCCTCGAGCGTTGGGCGAGACGCGCGCAGACGCGGAAGTCCACGTCTTCTTTCTAGCCACACGATTACGAAACTGATCGCCGTACGCGCGTGGTTTCTCGCGCGCCTTGCACCGACGTGTACGGCGTCTGCCCGGCAGGTTCACTGACAGTCTCGTAAGTCCCAGGCCGAGATCGGCCGTGGCGCGTCCGCTGAGCGTGTGCCGCGTGAGTTGCGCAAGTGCGTGCGCGCGCAATGACTTAGCGGCCATTTCGCGAGATGGGCATACCGCTTGCTCCTACGGTGAGCACGTAAGGGAGTCATTGCCCAAGCAGTTCCCCCGACTGCACGTGGCTCACCGAACTCGAATCATCAGCATCGGGGACATCATGCATTCACGGTCAGCCACCGCCCTTTTCGTCGCCTTCCTGAGTCTCGTGGCGGCATCTTCAGTGCCCGCACAGACGGCGCCGCAGCAGCTCCCGCTTGTGCAGGCCGGCAACTTTGCCTATCTAGGCAAGTTCACGCTGCCTTCGACCGACTCTGCCGGTGTGCAGACAACGTATGGGGGCAACGCTCTGGCCATGGGTCCCGACGGCACGTCGCTCTACTACGGCTGCGTCTACGGCGGTGCGGTGGTACGCGTGAGTATTCCCACGATTGGCGGCGTCGCGACGCAGGTCGAAGCCTGCCGCGGCGTGCCGAATCTGGGCGCGATCAACCCGACCGACCCGAATGCGAAGCTGCTCGGTGGCGTGCTGGCGTGGAGCGGACGGCTGATCCTCTCGGGCTACTCCTACTACGACGGCAACAGCAGTGCCGTCGCGAGTCACTTTGCCGGCACCAGGATTGACACCGCGTCGGGCCCGTTCCGCGTGGGCACCGAGAAGCCCGGCTTGGTGGCCGGCTACATGGGCGTCATTCCGAGCGAATGGCGCACCCTGCTCGGCGGACCCGCGCTCACGGGTCAATGCTGTATCTCGATCGTCTCGCGCAGCAGCCATGGGCCAAGCGTGAGCGTGTTCGACCCGGCACAGGTCGGTACGACGTCGACCGTCACCTCGACGATGCTCGTCGGCTATCCCGAAGCGCACACCAATCCTGTGCTTGGCAGCTACGGCGCGCCCGGCCCCATGTTCAGCGGCGCCACGAGGATGGGCGGCGTGGCCTTCCCGGCCGGGACGCGGTCGGTGCTGTTTGTCGGGCGCCACGGCACCACCTACTGCTACGGCGAAGGCACATCGAATCAGGCGCTCGACCGCCAGCCGGTGCCAGGGCAGACCGGCGTCATCTACTGCTACGACCCGACCGACTCGAACAAGGGCACGCACGGCTATCCCTACAAACATATGGCGTGGGCCTACGACGCCGTCGACCTGCTGGCCGTGAAGCAGGGACTCAAGAACCCCTGGGACATCGTGCCGTATGCGACGTGGACGCTGCCCGAGGTGACTGGGGGTAACGGCACGGCTTCCATTCGCGGCGTCACCTACGACCCGGCGACGCGCCGCCTATACCTCACGCAGGACCTTGGCGGGCGCACGCCTGAAGTGCACGTCTATGAGATCACCAATGCGGTACTGCAGGGCCCCACCCCCGAAATCTGCGGCGACGGGATCGACAACGACCTCGATGGTCTGATTGACGAAGGCTGCGGGTCCGTGCCGGTCGACGAAGTGTGCGGCGACGGCCTCGACAACGATGGCGACGGTCTCATCGACGAGGGCTGCGCCGAGCTGACCGGCGAGGTGTGCGGTGATCTGATCGACAACGACGGCGACGGCCTGATCGACGAGAACTGCGAGCAGGCCAAGGTGGAAATCTGCGGCGACAACATCGACAACGACGGCGACGGCCTGGTCGACGAAGGGTGTGTCACGGAAACGGCGCCGCCCGGCGTGCCCGTGGGGGTCCGGGGAACGGTGAAGCAGGCGACAGTGTCACTCCGTTGGTCGCCGCCGCTGACCGGCGGCGTCGCGACCAGCTACGTCGTCGAGGCCGGAGTGGCGCCGGGGCAGACGGTGTACTCGACGCCGGTCGGGCTCGTGACGGCGGTGTCGGTGCCAAACGTCGGCATCGGCAAGTACTACGTGCGGGTGAGAGCGAAGAACGCCAATGGCACGAGTGCGGCCTCGAAGGAAGTGGTCGTGTCGGTGGGTTGCACGACCAAGCCGCGCAGCGTGTCCGGGCTGTCTGCAACGTCCTTGGGCGGACTCGTGAATCTGACCTGGTCCGACGCCGATGGCTGCAGCGGCTCGACCTACTCGGTGGCGCTCGGCACGACGCAGGGCGCAAGCGATGTGCGGACACTGACGGCGGCCGAGACGACGACGTCGACCCAACTGCCGCAGGGCACCTACTTTGCGCGTGTGACGGTGTTGTCGGATGTCGGACTGAGCGAGACCACCGACCTTCGCTTCGACGTGGGCGGCAATACGTGTGTGACGCCGCGCTTTCGCACCAAGCTCAAGTCGGTGGTGAGCGGCCGGCGCGTGAGCCTGGGGTGGACGCCGCTCGACCCCGACACGGCCAACGCGGATGACCAACTGGCGCCCGTGAGCTACCTCATCGAAGCAGGCTCGGTGTCGGGTGCGGCCAACTTCGGAAAGGCCTCAATGGAGCGCAGAGGGTCATTCCTGAACAACGTGCCTCCCGGGGTCTATTTCGTCCGGGTCCGTCCGATGAACGGCTGCGGCGTGGGCCGCGCCTCGAACGAAGTCAAGGTGCAGGTCCGGTAGCGCCGGAGCGTCGGACCCACGCCATACGAGCAGATTTCGACCGCTGCTGTCTAGATTTGAAACGGACAGTAGCGGTCGACTCCTTTCCGCCAGGCGAAAAAACACGAAAACAGTCCGAAAACACCGAAAAAGGCGCGCAGTCACTCAGGGCCTATTTCGGCCCCTCTTTTGCTGTGCAGACGCAGGGCTTGCACCTCAAAGCCACATCGCCGACCATTTGGAGCCCCTGCATGCTATTGCGCCGTTTCATCGCCTTCGCCCTCGCCGCCTCCTTCCTGACGTCAGCAGCGACGGCGATAGCCCAGACCGCGCAACAGCAGCCTCTCGTGCAGGCCGCCAACCTGGTCTATCGGGGAAAGTTCACCCTGCCGAGCGCCGACTCCGCCGGCATCCCGATCAGCTACGGCGGCGACTCGTTGGGCATGGGCGCCGACGGCGTGTCGCTCTACTTCGGCTGCGTCTACGGCGGCAGTGTGGCGCGCGTGAGCATTCCGGTTATCGGGGGGGTCGCGTCCTTGATCGAGCCGTGCCACGGCGTGCCGAACCTGAATGCGATCAACCCCTCGGACCCGAACGCCAAGCTGCTCGGCGGCGTGCTGGCGTGGAATGGCCGGTTGATCGTCTCGGGGTATTCCTACTATGACGGCACCCAAAGCGCCGTGGCCAGCCACTTCGTCGGTTCCACGATTGCCGGTGCCTCGGGCCCATATCGCGTGGGCACCGACAAGGTGGGCTTCGTCGCAGGCTACATGGGCGTCATCCCTGCCGAATGGCGCGGACTGCTCGGTGGCCCCTCGCTCACCGGTCAGTGCTGTCTCTCAGTCATCTCGCGCACGAGCTACGGCCCGAGCGTCAGCGTGTTCGACCCGGCGCAGCTGGGCGTGACCACGGTGGCCTCGAAGATGCTCGTCGGGTACCCGCAATCGAATCCCTCGCTCGGCAATTACGGCGTCCACAACCCCCTGTTCAGCGGCGCGACACAGATCGGCGGCGTGGCCTTTCCTGGCGGCACGCGCTCGGTACTGTTCGTGGGCCGCCACGGCACGACCTACTGCTACGGCGAAGGCACGTCCACGCAGTCGCTGCACAACACGCCCGTGCCCGGCACTGGCGGCGCGTTTGTCTATTGCTACGACCCAACCGATCCATACAAAGGCACCCACGGCTATCCCTACCAGCACATGGTGTGGGCCTACGACGCCGTCGAACTGCTGGCCGTGAAGCAGGGCCTCAAGAATCCGTGGGATGTTCTGCCCTACGCGACGTGGACGCTGGGCGAGATGAGTGGCGGCAGCGGTGCCGCAACCCTGCGCAGCGCCACCTACGACCCGGCGACGCGGCGTTGGTACATGGTACAGGGCGGCGGCTCAGGCGCGCCGACCGTGCACGTATACGAGGTGACGAACGCGGTACACGGCCCTCAGGGCCTCACCGTGCAGACGAGCACGCTCGGCCTCACGTTCTCGTGGAACGCGCCCCCGCAGCCCGGCTACAGCAGTTACAGTCTCGAAGCCGGAACGCTACCTGGCTCCGCCAACATCGGCGCGCTCTCGCTGGCCGCAGGCTCCAGAACCGTGTCTCTGCCGCCCACCGGCGCAACCGGCACATTCTATATCCGGTTGAAGGCGCTCTATCCTGACGGGGCCGAAGGCATCTCGAACGAAGTGTCACTCACGCTCGGCGCGACCGGCACGCCGCAGCCGCCAGCAAATTTTCGCGCGACGGCGAGCGGCACGAACATCGTGTTCTCGTGGGACGTGACCAACGATCCGCTGGTCACCGGCGTCGTGGCGGATGCCGGTACGGCCCCTGGCCTGTCCAACCTCGCGCAGGGCGCGCCCATCGGCAATAGCGGCAGCTACGTTGCAGCCAACGCGCCGCCCGGGCACTACTACTTTCGTTTGAGGGCCGTGGGCCAGACGGGCTCGAGCGCGCAGTCGAACGAAGCCGAGATCACCATCGGCGGCGGTGGAGGGGCGGCTGGTGCCCCGTTGCCACCGACGCTCATGCCGCCGATCGTCACCGCATCGCGGACGGCCACCCTCAGCTGGGACATCAACAGCGCTGGGCCTGATCCCAGCAGCTTCCTGCTCGAAGTGGGCTCACAACCGAGCCGCGCTGATCTCGGCACCGTGTCGCTGAGCGGCGAGCGCTTCGTGGCGCCGGGCGTGCCCTCGGGCGTCTACTTCGTGCGCGTGCGTTCGGCCAACAGTGCCGGAACGAGCGCGCCCAGCAACGAAATTCGCCTCGTCGTACCGTAGTCGCGTCACACCCTGGCGCTCCCTGGGGCGATGACGTCTGGCGTCAGGGGATGAACCTGACGATGCGCGGCCCGAGTACGTTGGCGACCGCCATCGGCAGCCGCTGCCACGCCTGAATCGCGAACCGGAACTTCGGATTCTTCGGGCTCTGATCCGGCAACGCGCCTGACGCCACGTCGTATTCCCAACAGAGCGGCGAAGGCAGCGCGCCCCACTGCTTCTTGAAGTGGAACGTGCCCTCGTCTGGCGTGGAGCGTCCGAAATCCATGACGGCGCTGCGGTCGGCGATCGCCTGCTTCAGGACCGTCCAGTACAGCAGGTTGTTGGGCGACAGCGCGTTGAATTCGCGCAGCGACGATGCCCACGGTATCTCGGTGCGGGTGCGCCACCGCCACGTGAGGCCCGCCGCCACGGGGGCGCCGCCGTGCCGCACCACGATGACCCGCGCACGCTCGGGGAACGCATCGAGTACGGCCTCGAAGAGTCGCGGCGAGTAGACCGGCGTGCCCAGGTCGCGCATGTTGCGGCAGAACACCTGGTAGAACTCGCCGACCAGGGCGCGTCCTCCCACTTCGGTCGTCAGCTCGCTCTTCTCGGCCTTGCGTACCTGGTTGCGAACCTTGCGATCGAGCGCCGCCCATAGCGTATCGGCGTCGGCGGGCAGCGCCAGCGTCATCGCGACCTTGTGTGCCTTGGGGGCCAGCTGCGGGAACCGGCGACGGTCGTGCCGCAGTTCGAGATGCGAGGCGCCCTGTTCGCGTGTGTAGGCGCCGGCATGTTCAACCAGACGGGTCGCCGTTTCTTCGTCGTCGGCCACGACCCCGCCGTAGTTCACAAACGGCAGCGACACCACGAAGCGTCCGAACACCCGCGATGTGAAGAGCACCAGGGGCAGCACGCCCACGACTTGTCCGTCACGCACCGCCGCCGCGTAATACGTTCGGTGCCCAAAGACCTGCTCGAAGATCGCACGCCAGCGCCAGAGGTGATAGCCGCAGGCGCCGGGATGCACGGTCACGTACGCATTCCACGCGGCCTCGTCCTGGCAGGACACGACCGTGAGGGGCTCCCGCGTGCGAGCACCGTGTGCCATGGTGCTCACGTCGGCTACCTCGATACCGGCCGCTTTGCGCCGGCCGTCAGATCCGGCAGCGGCGCATCTTGGATGAGCGACCGCATCGTGCCGAACGGGAAGTCCCGCAGCAAGCGCTTCAGCCGGGCCTCGGTGTCGTGCAGATTGCGATAGTGACGCAGCCGTCCGAGCCAGTGGCCCGGCAGGCGCGGTTGGCCGGGGTCGATCTCCCACGGGTGCAGGTAGAACACCGCAGGCGCGGCTTCGCGGTCGTTTACCCGCTGGATGCCCCACCGCGTCCACTGGTAGGGCAGCTGGCGGAAGTAGCCGCCGCCGCCGATCGGGAAGTTCATGCCGCCGACTCTCACCGTGGAAGCCGGCACTTCGATGATCGACCCGGACGGTCGTCGCACGATCCCCGCATGGCGTTCCGCATCGGGAATCCCGTAGCGGTCATGGTGGACCGGAAAGATGCTCGAGTCGTAGGTGTAGCCTTCTTCGATGAGCACATCGAGCGCCCACAGCGACCGCGTGGTGACCGAGAAGCTGGGCGCGCGATATCCGTCCACCGCTTGGCCCGACACGTCTTCGAGCATCCGCTTGGCGACGCGGACATCGTCGCGGAAGGCGTCGGGCGTCTGGTCGTAGATCAAGCGATGGGCGTATCCGTGTGACGCCACTTCGTGACCGCCGTCGCTGATCCGTCTCACGAGGGCCGGCACACGTTCGGCCACCCACGCCAGTACGAAGAACGTGGCGCGCACGCTCGCGCCGTCGAATAGCTCGAGCAGCCGGTCGGTGTTCGCCTCCACGCGGCTCTCTCGCGACGCCCAGGAGTCGCGTGCGACGACGCTTTCGAAGTTGCTGACGTGAAAGTAGTCTTCCACGTCGATCGTCATCGCGTTCCGGATGCGGGCGGCCGGCACTGCCGGCCCGTTCATGACGCCCCCCGGCGCAGCAGCACGGTCTTCACTGTCTGGAGCATGACGAAGATGTCGAGGGCCACCGACATGTTCTTGATGTAGTAGAGGTCGTACTGCAGTTTCTGCAGGGCGTCTTCCACGCTTGCGCCGTAGGTGTAGCGCACCTGAGCCCACCCGGTGACGCCCGGCTTCACGACGTGCCGCTGCCCGTAGAACGGAATCTGCTTGGTGAGCTCGGCCACGAAGCCGGGCCGCTCCGGCCGCGGGCCCACAATGCTCATGTCGCCCCTCAGGGCGTTCCAGAGCTGCGGGATCTCGTCAAGGCGCGTGCGCCGAAGGAAGCGGCCCACCGGGGTGGCGCGGGTGTCGTTCTTCTGCGCCCAGACCGGGCCCGTCGCCTGCTCCGCGTCGACCCGCATCGATCGGAACTTCAACACGGTGAAGGTGCGACCGTGCTGGCCGACGCGCTCCTGCCGGTAGAACACCGGCCCCTGCGAGTTCAGCTTGATGAGGACCATGACCACGAGCGCGATGGGCGCCGCCAGGACGAGCCCGATCGACGACACCACGATGTCGAGCGCGCGCTTGGTCACCACTTGCACGCGCGTCTTGCGGAAACCCTCGGAAAAGATCATCCAGCTCGGGCGCAGGTTCTCGACGGCGATCTTCCCGGTGTACTCCTCGTAGACCGTGGCGAGATGGTCGAAGGTGACGCCGCTCAGTTTGATCTCGAGCAGCTTGTCCATGTTCAGGCGTCCCCGCGCGTCGATGAGGCTCACGACCACGCGGTCGACCTCGCGGCTCTTGACGATCTGCGGAATGTCCTCGATGGTGCCGATGATCCCGGGATTGAAGAGCACCGCGCCGACCTTGGCTGGATCCGGGTCGACGAACCCCACGATCTCGACGCCGAGCTCCGCTTGCCGTTCGTGGATCTCCTGCGCCAGTGCGACGGCCGCCGGGGTCGTGCCGATGAGCAGCAGGCGTTCTCCGGGCCGTACTTGCGAGGTGGCCCACGTGAACCCGACGCGCGACAGCAGGATGGCGATGATGACAAACGCGGTGGCGAGCAGGAACACGCCCCGGCCCACGATGAGCGAGGGGAACCAGAAGTAGACGATCGCCAGAATACCGGCGGTGGCGGCCAGCGACCTGAGCAGCCGCACGAAGAGTTCGCGACGGTCGGCCACCACCCGCAGGTCGTACATGTCGGCGAAGAACAGGCAGAGCTGGCAGATCGCCGCGACGACGCCAGCGCGTGCCAGGCCCAGCGGCGTCGTGAGCAAGTCGCCCGCAGCGCCCCCCCCCAGGCGGAGCGCGGCGGCGAGTGCCACCGCGAGCACGATCATCACCGTCTCGAGCAGCATCAGGAGCGGCGTCCTGGTGCTTAGTTGACCTGCCATTCGTGACCGGACCCCGCGGAGCGGGTACTACCGCCTCCCGTAATAGTCGGCGTGATAGTTCGCCGTACTCATGTCCCTGGGATCGACGCCGTTCAGCACCACGCCGAGCAGTCGTTCGCGGCCGATCACCTTGACGGCGGTCTCCACGAGGGCAAATTCCGTGCGTCCCGCCGACACGACCAGCACCGCGCCGTCCACGTGATCTGCCAGCAGATTCGCGTCGGGCAGCACGGCCAGCGGCGCCGTGTCGAGCAACACCCAGTCGTACTCGCGCCGCGCCTGCGCGAGCAGTGACGTCATGGCGTCGGACGTGAGCACGCCCATGGGGTCGCCTTCCATGTGCCCCGCCGGCACGACCGAGAGCCGCTCGGTCACCCGCACGACTGGAATCTCGCCGAGCGTGACGATATCGGCCACGCCTGGCGAGCTTGGAATCTGAAACGCGGCGTGAATGGTGGGACGACGCAAGTCGCAGTCGATGAGCAGTACACGGCGCATGTACGAGCCGCTCAGGGTCAGCGCGAGGTTGACCGACGTCAACGTCTTGCCTTCGCCGGCCACGGCGCTCACCAGCATGATGAGCTTGCCCTCGTGATCGAGTTGCCACTGGTGCAGGCGGCCGGCGAGCCGTCGGTACTGTTCCAGCGCCACCGTGGGCGCCCCGTTCGTGGCGACGACCTTCTCCACCAGCGCCGGATGGAAGTTGGCGCCAACGGGCACCCCTGCCGGTTCCGCCGATGGCGCGACGCGCCGCGCCGAGGCCGGCGCGGGCGCCGGCTCGGTGACGTCCCACGCGGCGTCGAACAACGACGCGTCCGGCGCCTCGCTCGGCGCGAGCGCCGCCGTTGGGGACGCCAAGGGCCCGTCGTGGGCGCGTTCGAGGGCCTTTCCAAAACGGCTCATGATTGCTTCCTGAACGAAAACCAACGGCGTTTGCCGAAGCTGGTGAAGAGATCGCGCGAACCGGAGTCTTCACGCGAGGTTGCAGCCTCTCCGGCCGTTAGCGCTGGCGCCGGCGGCCGGTTCGCCGCGTCACCCGGACGCTGGGCCTGCGCCGCGCCCGATGACTTGGTGCCGAGCGTGGTGCGCGGGGCGTCATCCGACTGCGGCGTGCGCGATGGGGGCCGCTCCGGCGTGGCTTTGGAAACCAGATCGAAGTCGCGGGACACTTCTTCGACAATGACGGGGCCCACAGGGCGTTGTTCCGCGGCAAACCCGCTCAGGAGCGCGTTGTCACAGATGACATTGATCGTGCGAGCCACTCCCCCAGAGTATCGGTAAACCAGCTCGACCGCTGCAGGCGTGAAGACCTCGGGCGGATTTCCCCCGGCGACCCGGATCCGGCCCGCGATGAGCGCCGCCGTGGCGCGGAGATCGAGCGGTCGCAGCGTCGCGCGGACGGCCACCCGCTGCTTCAACTGACGCAGCGAGGTGTCGTTGAGCCGGTCGGCCAGCTCGGGCTGTCCCACGAGCACGACCTGAAGGAGCTTGGCTGTCGAGGTCTCGATGTTTGCAAGCAGGCGGATTTCCTCGAGCAGCTGGTGCGGCAGGCTTTGCGCCTCGTCGACGACGAGCGCCGTCACCTGCCCGGCCGCGTGCGACTTGGCCAAGCTGGCGGTCAGCTTCGAGAGCAGATCGGTCTTCGATTCGGCCGCGTCGGTGCCGAGCCGAAATGCCTTCGTGAGGAACTGGAGGAACTCTTCGCGGGTGAGCGTGGGGTTGTTCAGGTACGTCTGCCGGACGTTCTCGCCGCGCAGTGCGCGCAGCGCCGCCCGGACAATCGTCGTCTTGCCGGTCCCGGCTTCGCCCGTGACGACGATGATGCCGCGTCGTGACGTGATGCCGTACTGTACGGCCGCCAGCGCCTCGCGGTGCATCGGCGTGAGATACAGGTATCGCGCGTTCGGCGTGAGGTCGAAGGGGCGTTCGGTCAGCCCGTAGTACTCGTGATACATGGTCGGTGGCGCAGCCTAGCGGAGCCAGCTCCAGGCGATGGCGATCGCCACGCCGATGCCGCCCACGGCGGCGCCGGACAGCCCCAGCACTTGCCGCCGGTGCGTGCGCCGCTCGTCGGCGTTGCGCATGCGCGGCACGGTGGCCAGCACGGGCAGGTCAAGGGTCTCGAGCACGTCGGATTCCTTGTGCAGCGTCCGATCGCGCACTTCGAGCAGTGCGATCACGCCGAGTCCCAGGGCCAAGCCGAGCAGCGTGCCGGCCACCTGCACGAGCGGCCGGTTGGGCGAGTAGGGACGCTCGGGCCGCCGCGGCGGGTCGAGCACCCGAAACTGCTCGCCGATCTGACGGCGCTCGACGTTGGTCGCGATCTTCGATTCCTCGCGCTTGGCGAGCAGGCTCTGATACGTGGACTGCAGCGTGCCGTAGTCGCGCATCAGCTCGGTCATCTCCGACTCTCGAGCCGGCGCCGCGTCGAGCCGGCCGCGGTAGTTGGCCAGGTCCTCCTGCAGCTTCATCAGTTTGCTTTCCTTCGTGCGGATGGTCGCGGAGATCTGGGTCATCTCTTCGCGGAGCGCCCGTGCCCGGCGCTCCGACGCCGACATTGGCGTCGCGGCCGACGTGGGCGACGTGCCGGCGGCTGCGGCCGCCATGGCCGCCTGCTCCTGGCGCGCCTTCTGCTCCAGTTCCTCGACGATGCGCCCGCCGCGGATCACGTCGGGGTGCTCGAGCTTGAGCCGCGTCCGCAGGTTGCGCAGCGCTTCCCGCGCCGTGGCCAGTTCCGTGGCGGCCGGCCCCTTCGGGACGTCGTCACCGGTGTCGACTCGAGCAGGACTGCCGGGGACGTCGTCGGCCACGCCGGCGATGTCCGCGAGTGAGCGCTCGATGACCAGACGGCGGTCGCGGTCACGCTCGAGCGAGTCGGTGATGCCCTGGGCCTCCATCTGCAGCGTCTGTATGGCCTGGAAATTATTCTGTACCTGGGTCGGCAGACTGCCGGCGTTCCGCATGCGGAAGTCTTCGAGCCGCTTCTCGTGTTCGATCAGCCGCTTGCGCGCGTCGATCAACTGCGACTCGAGGAACTGGCCGGTCTGTTCCGCCTGCACTTCACGATCGCGCAAGTTCTCTTCGATGAAGAGCGAGGCCAGACGTTCGGTGACTTGCTGCGCCAGCACCGGGCTCTCGGACTTGTAGGCCACCATGAAGGCGTCGCCGCGCAACGTGATGACTTCGACCTGGCTGCGCATGTAGGTGATCACGTCCTCCATCGGCTCGCGCTGACGGCGGTCGGGGTAGAGGTTGAGGTCCACCAGGATGGGCTCGAGCCGCGAGCGACTGAGGATCTGCGGGCTGATGGACTGCAGCCGGTCCTGGATGTTCGACGTGACGGTCGACTTCACGTAGATATCCGGCACGCGCTGCGCCACCACGAGGATCGTCGTGTCGGCGCGGAAGACATCGGGCACGAACCGCAGGTAGGTGGCGGCGAGCACCGAGGTCACGATGGCCGGCGCGAGCACCAGCCATTTGCCCCGCCAGGCGATCCGCGCGATGTCGTCGAAGATGTATTGCTTTCCAGGCAGCATGGCAGTCGTCTCCGAAACTTACGGTCGTCTACTGAACGGGCTGACGCCGAGCGACAATCCGGCCCGCACGCCGTGGCGTCCAAACGTTCCGGTAGGGTACCCCGACAGCGCGCCGCTGTCGCCGAAGGTGGACCGGAAGAGGTTGTACTCGATGAACACGCCGGCCATTCGCTTGATGTCGTACCGCATCTGCACGGTCCCCGACGCCGAGTCGAACTCCTGAGGTGTTGGCGCGACGTTGATGCGTCCCGACGAGTAGTTGGCGCTCGCCGAGGTGCCGAGGCGCGAGGCGATCTGTCCGCCGATCAACGCCGACACGCCGGAGAGAACGACGGCACTTCGATACGCTTGTACGAATCGCGCATCGCGCGTCGCTGCCAGCTGGACAGCCCAGCTCCGGCTCACTCGGTGGTCCAGCGTGGCGGACCCGATCGCCTGGAACTCAGAGCGGCCGATGCTCGGCACCGTGGCGAGGCCGACCTGCATGCCGATGGTCGTGTCGCGTGACAACCGGAACCCGCGCGAGTCCGAGAAATCGAAGCCGAGTTCGAACCCACCGATTCGGCCGGTGGATCCCGGAATGGCGCCTTGCGCCGGGACCCGCAATGCGAACGAGTTGTAGCCTGCGTAAACGCCGAGACCGCGCGTGATGCTGCGCGAAAGGCGCAGCCGGCCGTCGTAGCGTTCCCCGCGCGGCACGGTCGAGTTCAACTGGACCTGGGTGCCGACAGTGCCCTCGATGGACGCCTGCGTGCGGCGTGTAATCGAGTACGACAGCAGCGCCGATGAGACCACGTCGACCTGGCGTATCGTGGAGATCTGGAAGTTGGGCGACGAGGCCAGGGCCGTGGTGCCCAGACTGTTGAAGGCGGTTGCATTTGCCGCGGTCGGGCCGGCAAAGAACGAGGCTGCCGACAGGGGCGCGTATTGCGCGAACTGGACCAGGCTCCATCGCCAGCGTCCCCGACTCACCGAAGCCAGTGACAGCGACGCTCCATACGACGGCGCCGTTGACGGCGTGAAGTCGGGATAATACCGATTCGCCGCCGTCGCGGTTGTCGCAATCGTGACGCGACGCCCAGGACGGTTGTAGCTGAGGTTCACGTCCCCACCGCCGAACGCCTGGCCGGTGGGCTGGAAGGCGGCGAGGGCGTTGGTGGCAAAGAGCGGCCAGTCGTATCCGCCATAGATGGCACCCGTGGCGCGCAGGCCAGGTGCCGGGAGCCGCGCGGTCTGCGCCACGGCGTCGACGGCCGCCAGGCCGCATCCGACCAGCGCCAGGCACACCATTCCGCGGGGGAACGTCATGGGATGATCACCGTGTCCCCTGGACGGAGCAGGACGTTCTGCTCCATCTTGCGCCCACGGGCTACTTCCTTGAAGTTGAACGGCAGGCGTACCGTCTTGCCGTTGGTCGTGCGCAGAACGCTGATGTCCTTGACGTCGGCGAAGGCCGTGGGCCCTCCGGCAGCGGCGAGCAGCTGCAGCACGGTCGTCGGTGCGGTCAAGGGGTAGGTCCCGGGCTTCACCACCTCGCCCGTCACGTACACCTTGCGGCTGTTGATGGTGGTGACGATCACGGTCACGCTGGGCGACTCGACGAACTTGGTCACGGCGGTTGAGACGCGCTCGCGGAACTGCTCCACCGAGAGGCCGCCGGCCTGTACGTCGTTCAGCAGCGGCAGCGAGACCATGCCGTCGGGCCGCACCATGACCTGGGCCGAGAGGTCCTTTTCCCGCCAGACGATGACGTCGAGCACGTCTTCGGCGCCGATCACGTAGTCGGGCGGCGGCGTGACGCCTTCAGGCACGACTGGCGGTGCCGGCGGCTTCTGGGCGGCCGTCGTCGCGGGTGCCGGCTGCCGGGGCACCGGTGCGCTGCTCGACTGTGCCGACAGGGACACCGACGTGCACAGCGACAGGATCGCGAACATTGGGGCCGTCATCGGAACTCCTTGAACGAGACCTGGCACTCGTGCGTACGCAGGAAGTTGAGGAACCGCTTGTAGTCGCCTGTCGGCATATTGAAGATGCGCACGACGATCCGATAGTTGCCGCGGGCCTCCTGGAGGCCCTTCCGCACGAGGTCACGCAGGTGGCCTCGCGTGATCTCACGCTGCATGTAGAGCGGATAGACCAGTGTCCAAAATGACTCGCCGGTGTCGACCAGTTTCTGGTACAGCTCGTCGGACACCGTGCGTCGGCGTTCGCGTCGAGGCCGATACGCGCCAAAAGGCTGCAGTCGGATCTCCGGGGGCAGGTCGTCGGGCAGCGCGACCTCGCGCTGGCAGGTGACGACGAGCCGCTCGACGAGGTTCTGCAGTTCGCGCACGTTGCCGGGCCAGGAGTACTTGCACAGAGCGTCCATGGCCTCTGACGACACCGATCGCACTGCGTAGTGGCCAGTCGCGCTGCTGCGCAGCAGAAAGCGCTGCACGAGATCGGGAATGTCGGTGCGGCGCTCGCGCAGCGGCGGCACCAGCAGGTGAATCACGTTGAGCCGGTAGAACAAGTCTTCGCGAAACGCCTGCTGCGCGATGAGCTCGCGCAAGTTGCGATTGGTCGCGGCGATGACGCGGATGCTGACGGTGGCGCGCACTCGGTCGGCGCCCACCTTCTGCAGCTCGCCGGTTTCGAGGAAACGCAGCAGCAGGCCCTGCATGCGCAGGGTCATCTCGCCGACTTCGTCGAGAAACAGCGTGCCGCCGTCGGCCATTTCGAGCTTGCCTTGTTTGTCGCGGTAGGCGCCGGTGAAGCTGCCCTTGACGTGCCCGAACAGCTCCGACTCGAGCAGTGTCTCTGGCAGGCCCGCGCAGTTCACCGCCACAAACGGCTTGGCCGCGCGCGCGCTGTGGGCGTGCACGGACCGTGCGACCAGCTCTTTGCCCACGCCGCTCTCGCCGGTGATGAGCACCTTGGCGTCGGACCGTGCCGTGCGCTCGATGTCCGTGCGGAGATCGGCGACGGCGGGGCTGTCTCCAAACAGTTGTGCTTCAGCAGTTGCGGCCAACATCTGTCGTCCTCGTATCGGCCCTGTGACCAGAGTCTCATATTGGAGAATTCTGGGTTGCTTGGCCTGCGCCAGCTTGTAAAATGTCGGGCCCGGCCTTGCTTTAAGCAAGACTCAGGCCGCAAGCAAGTCAGCCGCCGGCATCGACAGTTTTCCCTAGGGTCAGGCGGTGAGGGGGGCTACCAGCCCTGCGAAAACTGCCAATCTCTGGCCAGCCACAACCACTGCAAGGTGCGCGGCCACACGAACAATAGTCTACTAGAACGGGTAATTAACTGCTGTGTTTTCCTGACCTATGAAGCGCCAATTGGCTTGTTTTGTCCTCGGCGCCGCCCGCCCGCCTCAACTGTGGCCGGCCGAGCTCAGCAGCCTTCGAGCCTCGACGACCCGCGGGTCCTGGTCGCCGAGCCGGGCCGTCAGCACCACCAAAGCCTGGGTCAGTAGAGGCTGTGCCTCATGGAACCTGCCCAGCGCGATGAAGACCGCCGCCAGCTCGACCTTGGCAGTGGCCTGCTTCCAGTGTCCTTCTGGCAGTTTCGCAGTGCGGATGGCCACCGCCTCTGTCGCCAGGTCTACCGCGACAGCAGGTGTGCGCAGTTCGCGCATGAGCGCCGACAGCGCCAGGAGGGAATCCGCGGCGGCCGGATGATCCGAGCCGAGACTGCCACGCTGCGTCTCGAGCGCCTCCTGCAGCAGCCGGACACCGTCGGCGGGCCGCCCCGCGGCGGCGGCCGCCTCCCCAAGCACCGCCAGGCTCAGGGCGATCTCGAAGTGCCCGGCAGGCAATGTCCGGCGTCGCACGGCCAGCGCCGCCTGCAGCAGCGAATCGGCCTCGCCCGTGCGTCTCATCTTGAGCAGCACGCGCCCAAGGTTGTGCTGCACGCGCGCGACGGCCGAGTGTTCGTCGCCGTAGGCGAGCCGCCGCACCGCGAGCGACTCCCGATAGAGACGTTCGGCCTCGTCGTATCGCCACTCGTCCTCGAGCAGGGTGCCGAGATTATTGAGCTGCACGGCGTAGTCGGGGTGGGTCGTGCCCACCCGCTTGCCGACGCTCGCCAGCGCCGCCCGGTACAACGGCTCGGCCGCGGCCAAGTCGCCTTGGTCGTGCAGCAGCGACGTGAGGTTGTTCAGGGCCGTGAGCGTGTCGGGGTGATCGTCGCCGTACGCACGTTGTCGAATGGCGAGCGCCTCGCGCAAGAGGGGCTCGGCCTTGCCGAACTCGCCTTTCGCGTTGAACACCTGGCCCAGATGGCCGAGCACCTGCGCCAAGCCGGGGTGTCCGTTGCCGTGCCGCTGCCGCCGGATGGACGTTGCTTGTTCCAGCAACGGCACCGCTTCGTCGAGCCGCCCCTGCTGGCGCAAGATTGACGCGAGGTTGTTGAGGCTCACGGCCACGACCTCGGCGGTCGGCCCCTCGTGGGCGCGCCAGGTGTCGATGGCCTCGCGCAGCAGGGGCTCGGCATCGGCGTACCGTCCGCGCTCGCTCAGGGTAAGCCCCAGGTTGTTGAGCGACGAGGCCACCGATGACGGCGAGGCCCCGACCTGCCGCTTCAGCGACAGCGCTTCGCGGTGCAGGGTCTCGGCTTCGTCGAGCCGCGCCAGCTCACGGTACGCCTCCGCTAGCTCTTCCATCGAGGTGGCGGTTTCTTCATGTTCTCGTCCGAGCGTCGAACGGCGCAACTCGAGCCCACGCTCGAGCAGGGCCGCCGATCGATCGTAGATGCCCAGGCTGCCGTAGACGGTGCCGATCGTGCCAAGCAGGCGAGCCTGCACGATCGGCTGTCCAGCCAGTTCGGTGTCGAGGCGCTCGGCACCGCGGTCGAGCAACTCCCGCGCCGTGATTGGCCCGCTCCTGCTGCGGTCGGGGTCCGAGACGACGAAGAGGCCCGTCAGGAACGAGACCACTTGCTGCGCGGTGTCGCGTTCGCGCGCCGTGCGATCGCGTTCTTCGGCCAGGCGGGCGGCCTGCACCGAGAAGCCGACCGCCGCCGTGCCGACGACGACGAGCAGCAGCACCGCCGCGCCCACGCCCCAGCGGTGGCGCGCCCCGAAACGCGCGGCCACATACCTCCAGGAGGCCAGGCGGGCCCGCACGGGGCGGTGGTCGAGGTGACGCCGCAGGTCAGCGGCCAAGGCTTCGACCGACGCATATCGTTCGGTCTGATTCTTGTGCAGCGCCATGCCGATGATGGCGTCGAGGTCGCCCGCGAGCCGCGCACTCAGCCGGCTCGGCGTCAACCGCCGCACACGCGCGCGCTCGCCCGGCTCCGGGGCGCCCGGCACGGGCTCCACGGCCGCGGCGCTCGGGCGACTCGGCGTCACGTGGCACACCACGCGCTCGATCTCCGCACTGGTCATTGTCGCAAAGCGGAGAGGACGGGCGCCGGTCACGAGCTCGTAGAGCAGCACGCCGAGCGCGTAGACGTCGGCCGCCGTGGTGACCTGCTCGCCGCGCACCACTTCAGGGCTGGCGTAGTCAGGGGTGAGCATCCTCCCATGAGCGGGAGCCGGCGAGTCCGGCGCACGTTCGAGCGTGAGGCGCGCGATGCCGAAGTCGAGCAGCTTGGGCACGCCCTCGGCGGTCACCATGATGTTGCTGGGCTTGATGTCGCGGTGCACGATCAGGCTGCGGTGCGCGTGGCTGACCGCATCGCACACCTCCAGGAAGAGCCGCAGCCGGTCTGCCACCGACAGCTGCTCGGTGTCGCAGTGCTGGTCGATCGGCACGCCGTCCACCTGCTCCATGACCAGGTAAGGCAGCCCTTCGGCCGTCGTGCCGCCGTCGAGCAAGCGGGCGATGTTCGGGTGCTCGAGCCATGCCAGGATCTGGCGCTCGGCGCGGAACTGGCGCACGCGCTCCGGATCGAGCAACCCACGCACGACCTTGATCGCTACCTGCTGCAGGAACTCGTCGTCGTCGCGTTCCGCCAGGTAGACAGCGCCCATGCCCCCTTCGCCCAGCATCTTCACGAGCTTGTAGGGCCCCAGACGATCGAGCGGCGGCCGCGGGGTCGCAGTGGCCTCGGCGACCGCATCGCTGACGACGGCGACGAGCGGCCGTCCCGCGTGCTCGGCGACGTCGGCGGCGAGCAGGCCGTGCACCAGCTCGGCCAGCTCGAGATCCGGGGCCTCGCGAGCCACGAGCGCGGCTCGGACCTCTTCGGGGCAGGCCAGGGCCGCTTCGAACAACTCCTGCGCGGCCGCCCAACGTTCGGGGGTCATTCGACCACTCCCTTCCGCCCGAATGACGTCGTGGCTACTTGGCGGCGGCGCCGCGCGCCGTGAGCTCGTGGCGGAGCCACGCCTTGGCCATCCGCAACTCGCGGTCCACGGTCGCCGCCGAGACGCCCACGGCTTCCGCCGTTTCGTCGTAGCTCAGCCCGCCGAAGAAGTGCAGCTCGACGATGCTGGCCTTGCGCGCGTCGAACTCGGCCAGGCGCTCGAGCACGTCGTGCAGGTCGAGGACGTCCACCGAGGGCGCGGCGACGACCGCGGCCACGTCCTCGAGCTCCACTTTCACGGCGCCCCCGCCGCGCTTCTGCCGGCGCCGGCCACGTGCATGGTCCACCAGCACGCGGCGCATGGTGCGCGCCGCCACGGCCATGAAATGCGCCTTGTCTTGCCACGAGACGTCGGCGTCGATGAGCCGCAGGTAGGCTTCGTGCACGAGTGCGCGCGTCTGCAGCGTGTGATCCGAACGCTCCGACCGCAGCGCACCGCGGGCAATACGCGCCAGTTCGTCGTAGACGAGCGGCAGCAGGCGGTCGAGAGCGCTTGCCTCGCCGCCCCGCCACGCATGGAGCAGGATGGTTGCGCTTGGTGATTCCACGGGCGGCACCTCAGGGGAGGCCCCGCAATCTTACTGCAACTGGCCTCAGCCCTCGACCAGCAACCAGGCCGGATCTTCGATGTAGTCCTTGATCTTCACCAGGAACTGCACGGCCTCGCGGCCATCGACCAGCCGGTGGTCGTAGCTGAGCGCCAGGAACATCATCGGGCGGATCACCACTTCGCTCTTCACCGCGACGGCGCGATCGGCGATCTTGTGCAACCCCAGAATGCCGACTTGCGGTGGATTCAGGATGGGCGTGCTCATCATCGACCCGAAGACGCCGCCGTTGGTGATCGTGAATGTGCCGCCCTTCAAGTCCTCGAGCGTGAGAGTGCCATTGCCGGCGCGGGCCGCGAAGTCGCGGATGCCGAGTTCAACCCCGGCAAAGGTCATCTGGTCGGTGTCCCGCAGCACGGGCACCACCAGGCCGCCCTCGGCGCCGACGGCCACGCCAATGTCGTAGTACCGCTTGTAGACGACTTCGTCGCCCTGGATCTCGGCGTTCAGCTCGGGGAACGCCTTGAGCGCGCCCACGGCGGCCTTCACGAAGAACGACGCGATGCCCAGACCCACGCCGAACTTCTTCTGGAAGCCTTCCTTGCGGCGCTCGCGCAGGGCCATGACGGCGCTCATGTCCACTTCATTGAACGTCGTGAGCATGGCGGCTGTGCGCTGCGCCTCGACGAGCCGGCGAGCAATCGTGGCCCGGCGCTTCGTCATGCGCACGCGCTCTTCGACCCGCCCACCGGCCGCCCGCGGCGGTGCCGCGGGCCGTGGCGCCGGGGTGGCCTTCGGCGCCGCGGACTGGGCGGGCGAGGTGCCCGACACGAACTCGCGGACGTCTTGCTTGGTCACGCGAGGACCGCTTGCCGGCACTGCCTCCAGCTTCACATCGTGCTCGCGCGCCACGTTCTTGGCCGTGGGCGTGGCCTTCGGGGTGCTCGAGGCCACGGCCGCCGGCGGCGCGACTGACGTCACCACGACCGTCGCGGCGGCCCGGGACGGATCGATCACGGCCAGTACCTCGCCGACCTTGACGTCGGCGCCGTTTGGATGCTTGATGCTCGTCAGCAGGCCGGCCCGATCGGCACTCACCTCGAGGTCGATCTTCTCGGTTTCGAGTTCCACGAGCGGCTCGCCGAGGGCCACCTGATCGCCTTCGTTCTTGAGCCACCGCGCAATGCGGGCCTCGATCACCGACTCACCCAGTTCCGGCACTACGATGTCCACCGTCGTATCCCCTATCCCCTGGCCGCTAGTCCCTAGCCGCTGCGTGATTAGACCTGCTTCGACAGCACCCGATTGGCATCGCCGACATCGGCCTTCGCTTCGAACGCCTGAGCGACGACCGCGCGCTGATTCACCTGGTGCCACGCGGCCGACCCTTCCGACGGGCTCGAATTGCGGACACGGCCCACGTATCGCAGCGGCCAGCGTTCGGCGATCGACTGCTCCAGTTCCGGCCGCACCGAATCCCACGCGCCCATGTTCTCGGGCTCTTCCTGCACCCAGCACACCTCACGCAGCTTGGGGAACCGCTCGAGTGCGTCCCGTAGCTGCTCAGAAGGGAAGGGATAGAGCTGTTCCAGGCGCACGACCGCCACGCTGGTGTTGGTCTTACGCTGCTCGCTGCCGACCAGGTCCACGTAGACCTTGCCGCTGCAGACGACGACGCGCCGCACCTTCGACGGGTTCGCGACGGCCTGCTCGTCCTGGATCACCTTCTGGAACCGGCCCTCGGCCAGCTCCTGCGCCGCCGACGCCACGAGCGGGTGGCGCAGCAGGCTCTTGGGGGTGAGTACGATGAGCGGGAGCGGGTCGGTGTCGAGCAGCAACGCCTGGCGGCGCAGCACGTGGAAGTACTGCGCGGCCGTCGTGCAGTTGACGATGCGCACGTTGAGGTCGGCGGCCAGCTGGAGGAAGCGCTCCACCCGGGCGCTCGAGTGATCCGGACCCTGACCCTCGTAGCCATGCGGCAGCAGCAGCACGAGCGAGGGCGCCATGCCCCACTTCGCCCGTCCCGACATCAGGTACTCGTCGAGGATCGTCTGCGCGCCGTTGATGAAGTCGCCGTATTGGGCCTCCCAGATCACCAACCGCCGGGGCTCCTGCAGGTTGTAGCCCAGCTCGAAGCCGATCACGGCCAGCTCCGAGAGCGCGCTGTTGTGAATCTCAAAGGCCGCCGTGGCCTGCGGCAGCGCCTGCAGCGGCGTGTGGCGTTGGCCGGTGACCGCGTCGTGCAGCACCGCATGGCGGTGGCCGAACGTACCGCGCTCGACGTCTTCGCCGGTGAAGCGGATGGCGATGCCGTCGGCCAGCACCGAGGCCATCGCCAGTTCCTCGGCGGCGGCCCAGTCGATGGTGCGCTCGTCGGGCGCAGCCAGCATAGTGCGCTTGCGCTCGCGTCCGCGTTCGAGCTTCTTGTGTACCGTGAAGCCGTCTGGCACCTGGGCAAGCGCGTCGTTGAGCGCCACGAGCTCGGCCAGCGGCACGGCGGTGTTCACCCGGGCGGCGGCGCCACTCGGCGGCACGACCGGCACATCGGGCACGTAGTGCTCTTCCGGCTGCAGGTCGGCGTACGCCTTCTCCATGACCGCGGCATGCTTGGCCACGAGTTCGTCGGGAACGGTCGCTGGCACCTGGCCCGCGGCCACGAGCGCGGCCGCGTACTGATGTCGCACCGTGGGATGTTCGGCGACGCGCAGATAGATCAGGGGTTGCGTGAAGGCCGCTTCGTCGCCCTCGTTGTGGCCGTGACGCCGGTAGCCCACGAGGTCGATCAGGAAATCGAGCTGGAAGCGGTGGCGATAGGCCCACGCCAGACGCGCCGCCTCGATGCACGCCACCGGGTCATCAGCGTTGACGTGCACGATCGGCACCTTGAAGCCGCGCGCCAGGCCGCTGGCGTAGCTGGTCGAGTACGACTCGTGCGGCTCGGCGGTGAAGCCCAGCTGGTTGTTCGCGATGATGTGAATCGTTCCGCCGACGGTCCAGCCGGCGAGCCGCGAGAGATTCAGGGTCTCAGCCACGATGCCCTGGCCGGGAAAGGCGGCGTCGCCGTGAATCAGGATGCCGAGCACCTCGTCGGTGCGCAGTCGGGGCGCGCCGGGCGCGTCAACCGAGGTGGCGGCGGCCCGCGCCATGCCCACGAGCAGCGGGTCGACCGCTTCCAGATGGCTGGGATTCGGGGGCATCGTAATTACGAGCGTCGTGGGGCGGTCTGGGTCCTCGACGCGCGCGCCCGCGTGGTACTTCACATCGCCCATCCAGCCGAGGTCGATGCGACTGCTGCGCGAGAAGAGCGGGTCTTTGAACTCCGCGAGGATCTGGGCGTAGGGCTTCCGCATGACGTGCGCGAGCACGTTGAGGCGGCCGCGGTGCGCCATGGCGATCATCACGTGGCGCACGCCAGACGCGGCGGCATCCGCGATGATCTCGTCGAGCACGGGGATCATCAGGTCGAGCCCCTCGATCGAGAAGCGGGTCCTGCCGGGGAACGTGCGCTGCAGAAACCGCTCGAACACCTCGACCTGCGTGATCCGATCGAGCAGCTCGCGGCTTTCGATGGGATCGACCGGCGGACGGAAACGCCGGGCCTCGACCGACTGGCGCAGCCACGCGCGTTCGTCGGGCACAAAGACCTGGGCGAAGTCGTGGCCACTGGTGGCGCAGTAGGCCTCGCGCAATCGTTCGATGGCCTCGAACGCGCTTGCGGCGCCGGCCGCGACGGGCCCGCCGATGATGCTCGCCGGCAGCGCGCGCAGGGCATCGGTCGTGAGGCCGTGCGAGTGCGGGTGCAGCGAGGGATCGCCGACCGGCCGGTGATAGCCGATCGGATCGAGCGTGGCCGCCAGATGCCCGTAGCGCCGGATCGATTCGGCGAGTGTGACGGCGGCAATGGCCGCCGCCGTATCGGTCGCGCTCGGGGCGGTCGGCGTGACGGGTGCGCCAACGGCCGGCGGGGTCCACGCGAGGAACGCGGCGCGCGTGTCGCGGTCGACCGACATGGGGTCCTGTTGGTAGCGTTCGAAGAGTTCGAGCACGTACCCGGCGTTGGCCCCGGTAAACTGGTCCCACAAGTTCATGTCTCAATTATTGTAGTGCAGGCCGTTTCATTTCCCTGGGGGCGAACCGTGATGACTGCTCGACCGACCTACGACGACGCGAATCTGATCCTGCGTCTCTACGAAATGCGACGCGAAGACCGGATGCGCGAGGCGCGCGCGTGGTTTACCGCGCACTTCCGCCCGAAGAAATGGGAAGAACTGACGACGCTCGTGCCGCCGGGCAGCGGCGAGAACGCGTCCTACCGGATGATCATCTCGTATTGGGACATGGTGGCGTCGTTTGTCGTCACGGGAGTGCTCAATCAGGATCTGTTTTTTCAGAGCGGCCGCGAGCTGCTGCTGGTGTTCGAGCGGATGCGGCCCGTGCTGGCGGGGGTTCGCGAAGCCTACAAGGACCCGTCGTACATGGCCAACCTCGAGCGCGTCGGGCTGGAGTACGCCGCCCAAATGAAGGCAAAGAACCCGGAGGCATACGACGCATTCGTGAAGCGCATCACCGGGTGACGCGACTCATCGCACTCGACGTCGATGGCACACTCCTCAATCGTCATGGGGACGTACCCGACGCGAACCTCGCGGCCCTCCGCGAGGCCGCCGCGCAGGGGATCCACCTGGTGGTCATCACCGGCCGCAGCTATCCGTTCGCGCTGCCCGCCGTGACTGGCCTGCCCGACCCACTTACGGTCGTGGCCTACAACGGGGCGGTCGCGCGGGTGCGCGGCGGGCTGACGCTCGCGACCCGCCAGCTGCCGCGGGCCACGGCTCGTCGCGTGCTCGCAGGCACGCGAGCCTGGCGCAGTTCGACGCTCATGCAATTCGACCGCGACGGCGCGGGGCAGACGATGGTCGACACGCTGTCGTGGGATCATCCCAACCGCCGCGGCTACTACAGGAAAATCCAGCACCTGGTGCAGACGGTGGACGACCTGGAGTCCGCCTGCGAGGATCACGACCCGGTGCAAGTGGCGTTCAACGGGCCTACCGTGACGATGGCGTCACTCATCGAGGCGCTCGGCGCCGAGGGCGTGACCGACGGCGCCTCGGTGTCGGTGACCGCCTATCCCGCCCGCGACTTCACGCTCGTCGATGTCAACGCGCTCGGCGCCACCAAGGGCGGCGCACTCGCGCATGTGGCCGCGCACTTCGGCGTGCCGCAATCCGATGTCTTCGCCATCGGCGACAACCATAACGACGTGGACATGCTGCAGTGGGCCGGCACCGGCGTCGTGATGGGCAACGCCGAGCCCGAGCTGCTCGCGTTGGGCCTGCCGATTGCCGCGTCGAACGACGAGGCCGGCCTGGCGCAGGCGATTCGGGAGTACGTGCTGAAGAGCAGGGACGACTAGGGAGCGAGGCCAGGACCGGGGCCCTGCTAGAACGTGGTGCCCATCCGGAAGTGCAGTCGCCACTGCCCGTGGCCGCGGGCCACGTCGACTCCGCTGGTGAAGGCGGCGGCCTGCGCGAACACGCCCGCGCCGATGCCACGGTCGTACCCGGCGTCCCGCCAGGAAATCCCGGCCGCGTACACCCCGGCCCAGTCTGCAAACAGACGCACGCCCAGGCGTGCCACGTCGAGCGGCGAGCCGACGGGCATTGCCAACGACGCCGAGACGCCAGCCGCGTTATCCGCTGCACGGTAGCCACGACGGTAGCCGCGCAGCGACGGACCGCCCCCGATGAAGGCCTGCTCGTAGGCGGGCAGTGCGCCGCTGGCCGACACCTGGAACGCGCTGACTGTCAGCGCCGACCCTGCCATGAGGCCGACGGCCACATGTGCATCGATTGTGTGTCGGCGTCGCACACCGGTGGCCACGTCGAGGCGCGCGAGCTCCGCCCGCCCCCACAGGGCATTTCGGGGAAACGCGGGGTCGAGCCGCGTGTCGAGCACCAGGTCGGCCGCGTAGCTCGTCACCTCGCCCCGATCGTCGCCGAAGCGCACGCGGTCGTGGCCGGCAGCCGCGCCCACGCGCAGGCTCGAGCCAAGGGAGCGCTCGGCCCGCGCCCGCACGCTGGTGCGCTGCTCGATGACGTCGAAGGCCGGATGTCCGGTGCGGCGCACGTCGGCAGCGGCCGCGACTCGCGACACGACGGGGCCCGCGAAGCCGCGCCGCAGCTCGAGGCCGGCACGGCGCTCGCCGCCCCAGGTGAGCGGTACCAGCACGCGGCTGTCGTGGCCGAAGAGGTCCGCGAGGGCGGGGTGGAGCCCATACGTGAAGGCATATCCTTCCTCGTAGCGCAGCACCGGCTGCCACATCAGCCCGGCCGCGACCTGTCTCAGCCAGCCCGGGCGGGGCAAGTCCTGGCTGGCGCCGGCCACCTCCTCGACCAGCAGCATGACCATGATGTCGCTCGGGTCGTCGATGGAACGCGCGAGCCGGCGCACCGCGACCGAAGCAAAGCGTCCGCTGGCCTCGAGCCGTGCCTTCGCCGTGTCCAGGTTCGGGTCACTTGCCGCATCGCCAACCTTCAGGCCGCTGACGCCCAGCACATCGGCGTCGGGCGTGGCGTGGTTGCCGTGCACGCGAATTTCCACGATGGGCGGATCGGCGGGCTGGGTGGCACCAGCGGTCGCGGCCATTGCCACGAGCACCCATGCACC
>JANORI010000532.1:0-2164 GCA_031415235.1 Acidobacteriota bacterium
GCGGATCGCGCCGGTGGGCGACTGGCAGGTGGCCGACCGCAAGATCGCGCCGCCGCCCAAGGACGAGGTCTACACCGAGATGGAGGCGCTGATTCAGCACTTCCTGATCTACTCGCAGGGCTTCAACGTGCCGGCCGGCGACGCCTACGTGCCGATCGAGGGCCCGCGCGGCGAGCACGGGTGTTACGTGGTATCCGACGGCTCGAACCGGCCCTGGCGCGTGCACATGCGATCGCCCGGGCTCATGGCCAGTCAGGCGCTGCACAAGTTCGTCGTGGGCGGGATGATCGCGGACGTGGTCGCGGTGATCGGCTCGCTCGACGTCGTCATGGGAGACGTGGATCGATGAGTTTTCATCCCGCGATGCCGTACGGCACCGAGCGGTGGCATCGCTCGGAGCGCAAGACGCTGCCCGAAGGCCCCGAGTTCTCCTTCACCCCCGAACGCCGCGCGGAGTTCGAACGGCTGGCCGCGCAATACCCGCCCGAACACCGTCGCTCGTCGGTGCTCTACGCGCTCTACCTCGCGCAGGATCAGCAGGGCTACATCAGCAACAACGCCGCCCGTCACGTCGCCGAGGTCGTGGGGATCACGACGGCCGACGTCGAGGACGTGGTCAGCTACTACGTGATGTTCCACCGCGCGCCTACCGGCAGATACGTGTTGCAGGTGTGCACGACGCTGTCGTGCGCCCTGGCGGGCGCCGAACGAGTCATCGAACGCATGGAGCAGGCCCTCGGAGTGAAGACCGGTGGCACCGATGCGTCCGGCATGTTCACACTCATGCCGATGGAATGCCTGGGCGCGTGTGACAAGGCGCCCGTCGTGATGGTGAACAACGAACACTGGCACGAGTGCCTGCAGCCAGACGCGGTGCCCGGCTTCCTCGAAGCGATGCGGAAGGACGGCCTGCAGGCGCTCGGCGGCTGCCACCTCGATGTCGAACGGCGCCCGGACGCGGCCGGGAAGTCCACCGTGCCGGTGCAGCCGGCGTCGGTGAACGGCTACGAGCCCGTGCTCACGAAGTACGCCTTCACGCCCGGCGGCAACACGCTCGAACACTACCTGCAGCACCAGGACGGCTACGCCGGACTGAGGAAGGCCCTGGCCATGACGCCCGACCAGGTGATCGAGACTGTGAAGGCGTCGGGCCTGCGGGGCCGCGGCGGGGCAGGCTTTCCCACGGGCCTCAAGTGGCAGTTCGTCGACAAGAAATCGCCGAAGCCGAAGTACATCGTCTGCAACGCGGACGAGAGCGAGCCGGGCACCTTCAAGGACCACTTGCTCATGGAACGCAACCCCCACCTGCTGGTGGAAGGGTGCGTCATCGGCTGCCACGCGATTGGCTCGCACGTGGCCTACATCTACATTCGCGGCGAGTTCCAGCACCTGTTCGCGCCGTTGCAGAAGGCCATCGACGACGCGCGCGCGGCCGGCTACGTCGGCAAGAACATCCTGGGCAGCGGCTGGGACTGCGAGGTGTTTCTGCACCGCGGCGCCGGCGCCTACGAAGCGGGCGAGGAAACGGCGCTGCTCGACTCGCTCGAAGGCAAGCGCGCGCAGCCGCGCTTCAAGCCGCCCTTCCCGGCCGTGGCCGGGCTGTGGGGCTGCCCCACGGCGGTGAACAACGTCGAGACGTTGTGCAACGCGCCGCTCGTGATGACGCGCGGCGCCGAGTGGTTCGCGGCGCTCGGCCCGGAGAAGAACGGCGGACCAAAGCTCTTCTGCGTGAGCGGGCAGGTGAAGCGCCCGGGCGTGTTCGAAGCGCCGATGAAGGTGTCGCTGCGCGAGCTCATCGACGACTACGCCGGCGGGATGCGCGATGGCCATACGATGAAGGCCGTGATTCCGGGCGGCTCGTCGGTGCCGATTCTGCTGCCCGATCAGATCGACATCCCGGCCAGCTTCGACGCCGTACAGCAGGCTGGCTCGCTGCTCGGGTCGGCGGCCATCATGGTGCTCGACGACACGGTCGACATGGTGTGGCTGGCCGAGAACCTGCTGCACTTCTACCGGCATGAGTCGTGTGGCAAGTGCACGCCGTGCCGCGAAGGCACCGACTGGCTCTACCGCCTGCTGCACCGCATGCTGGGCGGCGAGGGCTCGGAGCGCGACATCACGTTGCTCAAGAGCGTGGCCGACCAGATCAACGGCAAGACGTTGT
>JANORI010000533.1:0-1552 GCA_031415235.1 Acidobacteriota bacterium
GCCTCGAGATGGGCTCGGTGTGGCGGCGGCTCGGCGCCGAGGTGACGGTGCTGGAAGCGCTGCCCGCCTTCCTCGGGGCCGTGGACGAGCAGATCGCCAAGGAGGCGCAGAAGGCCTTCGTGAAGCAGGGCTTGAAGATCGAGTTCGGCGTGAAAGTCGGCGAGGTCAAGGTGGGCAAGAAGGGCCAGCAGTCGCAAGTGAGCGTCGCCTATGCCAACGCGAAGGGCGAGGCGCAGTCGCTCGAAGTCGACAAGCTCATCGTCAGCATCGGCCGCGTGCCCAATACCATCGGCCTCGGCGCCGAGGCGGTGGGCCTGAAGCTCGACGAGCGCGGCGCCATCGTCGTCGATGGTGAGTGCCGCACCAACCTGCCGGGCGTGTGGGCCGTGGGCGACGTGGTGCGCGGCCCGATGCTCGCGCACAAGGCCGAGGAGGAGGGCGTGGCCGTGGCCGAGCGCATCGCCGGCCAGCACGGCCATGTCGACTTCAACACCATCCCCTGGGTCATCTATACGAGCCCCGAGATCGCCTGGGTCGGTGAGACCGAGCAGCAGCTGAAGGCGCGTGGTGCCGCCTACAAGGCGGGCACCTTCCCGTTCATGGCCAACGGCCGCGCGCGCGCGCTCGGCGATACCACCGGCATGGTCAAGATCCTCGCCGATGCGAAGAGCGATCAGATCCTCGGCGTGCACATCGTCGGCCCGATGGCCAGCGAACTCATCGCCGAAGCCGTGGTGGCGATGGAGTTCAAGGCCAGCAGCGAGGACATCGCGCGCATCTGCCATGCGCACCCCTCGCTCAGCGAAGCGACCAAGGAAGCCGCGCTCGCGGTGGACAAGCGCACCTTGAACTTCTGATCTCCGACCGGTGGGCGTTCGCCAGCTGTACCAGGCCACGCTCGCCGAGCGTGGCTACGCGAGCGATGCGGCGCAGCAAGGCGCTGTCGCCTCGCTGGAGCGCTGCGAGGAAGAGTGGATCGCCTACAAGGCGCGACGCAGCAATGCGGTGACCAAGCTGCTCGTGCGCCCGCCCATCCCGCGCGGCGTCTATATGTGGGGCGGCGTCGGGCGCGGCAAGAGCTTCCTGATGGACTGCTTCTTCCAGAGCGTGCCGCTGACACGCAAGACGCGGCTGCACTTCCACGAATTCATGCGCGAGGTGCACCGCGAGCTGCAGGAGCTGAAGGGCACGGTCAACCCGCTCGAGGAGCTGGGCCGGCGCATGGCGCGGCGCTTCCGGCTCATCTGCTTCGACGAGTTTCACGTCGCCGACGTGACCGACGCGATGATCCTGCACCGCCTGCTCGAGGCGCTGTATGCGAACCGGGTGAGCATCGTCACGACCTCGAACTTCCATCCTCGGGGGCTGTACCCGAACGGGCTGCACCGCGAGCGCATCGTGCCGGCGATCGAGTTGCTCGAGCGCCATCTCGAAGTCATCAACGTCGACGCCGGCACCGACTACCGCCAGCTGACGCTCGAACATGTGCGTATGTACCACTGGCCGTTGGGCGAAGCGGCCGATGCGGCGTTCGCGAGCGCCTTCGGCGAAC
>JANORI010000534.1:0-3038 GCA_031415235.1 Acidobacteriota bacterium
AGCACTTCGTGAGGCGCAGCGCCCGGGCGGTGGCGTCGTAGTGGCTGACGACGGGGAAACCGTCGGTGCCGATGGCGATCGACGTCTCCGTGCCCACGTCCAGCGCAGGACCGTCGGCCACGACCGTGGTACCAGACGAGCACACGCCGTCGCTGCACCGCGTGACCCGCAGGGACTGTGCCGCCTGGTCGAAATGACTGATGACGGGCAGCCCGTCGGTGCCGACGGCGATGTCGCTGAAGTACCCCACCGGGGTGCCTGGGGCGTCGAGCGTCGTGGTGACCGAGGCCGTGCACGTCTGATTGTCGCAGTGGGTCACGCGCAGCCGCCCGGCGCTCACCGCGTGGCTGACGACCGGCAGGTGGTCGGCACCGATGGCGATTGCGGTGTAGACGCCGAACGAATTGAACGTGCCGTCGCCGCCGCCTACCACACTGGTGGTCGCGGCCGTGCACGACCTGTTGCTGCAATGCGTCACGCGCAGGCCGTTCGTGAAGTCGTGGTGGCTCACGATCGGCAGCCCGTCGGCGCCAATCGCCAGCGACGAGAATATGCCGACGACACTGGCTGGATCGTCCACCGTGGTCGAGGTCGCGATGGTGCAGTTGACGTCGTCGCAGTGCGTCACGCGCAGCGTGTCCCCGGTGCCGTGACTCACCACTGCCAGTCCGTCGGCGCCGATCCCGATCGACGTCTGATTCGCCTGAGCGCCGGCAGGATCCACCGTGGTCGAGAGGCCCGCCGTGCAGGCGGCGTCGGAGCAGTGCGTCACACGCAGGGCACCGGTGGGCGTCTTGTGGCTGATGATCGGCAACGCGTCGTTGCCGATGGCGATCGAGGTCCAGTAGCCGCCCGCAGGATCCACCGTGGTGCTCGTCCAACCGGTGCAGGCCGCATCCGAACAATGCGTCACGCGCAGGCCAGACGCCCAATAGCTCACGATGGGGAAGCCGTCGGCGCCAATGGCGATGGACGTCTGCACGCCACTGTCCGACCCGGGCGTCGGAATCGTGATGCTGGTCGGCGCCGTGACCGACACGCAGACCAGCCCGCCGGCGCTCGTGTAGCCGCGCAGCATCTGTCCCTGCGGGCACGTGCCGAGCGTGGCAAGGCTGCCGGCAACTGCCCCGGGCGCCAGCGAGGCCGCCGTGACGGCGCCCGGGGCCAACTGGGCCCCGGTGATGCTCCCGGGCGGAATCCCGCCTGCAGGTACCGGTCGCGGCGTGCCGGCCGTGCCCGCGCCTGGCGTGAAGATGAACGTGCCGCTGTTGCCGCCGCTGTCGTGCCACGGGCCACCGAGCGTGGTCGCCGACATCGACACGTCCACGTGGATCGCCGTGCCGCCGGGCGTCGTAACCGTGGTCAGCCCCAGGCCGATCGAGCCGTCTCCATTCAGGAAGGCCAGGCCCACGACGCTGGCCTTGCGCGCGGCGCCGCACTGGTCGTCGGTGCCATCCACGTGGTAGATCGCGCCTTCCTGCGCGACGGTCAGCGTGAGCACGTTGCAGTACGGCTGCAGCTGCCAGCGGAACGGGCCGATGACCGTGCCCTGTGCCTGCAGCGGCAGGCTCGGGGTCGTCAGCCCCACCGCCAGCAGCGCGCTCGTGGCGAGTCGACGCCGGGCCGTCATCGCGGCCCTTTGAGGGCGGTCAGGGCCGCCAGGGCCGCACGCAGGGCGTCCATGTCTGCCCGCAGGGCGGCGTTCTCCGAGGCGAGGGCCACGGTCCGCGCAGCGAGCGCCTGAATGCCCTTCAGCGCGATGCCGTCGGGGTCGAGGGTGCTGATGCGCAGCGGGTTCTCGCCGAGGCCGAAGGCTGCGTGGAAGTCCTGGGCAGTCGGGCCGACGTGGCGCACCGCGTGGCCCTGGGTCTTGTAGCTCCACTCGCGCACAGGCACGCGCGCGAGGCGCGCGAGCACGTCCTCGCCGTCGAGGTCGCGGAAATGCTCCTTCTGATGGGCGTCCGAGAGGTTCGAGAACGCCCCGCCGCCGGCCGGCAGTTCCACCCCCGTCGTCATCGCGGCGTTGGAGAAGAAGCGCACGCCGCCCGACGCGCGAAACGTCACCTGATTTGCGGCCGATGCCGAGACCGGACCGCCGCCGGGCGTGAACACCGAATCCCCATAGACGAAGGCGCCAGAAAATCCCGCCGTCGTGGCGTTGCTGCCCAGGGACGTGCTCTTGGCGCCGCTGGCGGTCGTGAAGTCGCCGATCGCCACGGCGGCCAGTCCACTGGCGCTGGCCCGGTTGCCCATGGCGACCGCATACAAGCCGCTGGCGCCCCAGCCCAAGCCGAGCGCCAGAAAGCCGCTGCCCGATGCGGAGACCAGGAAACCCAACGCCGACGCGCCGTCGGCGGACGCCTGCGCATCGTAGCCGATCGCCGTACTGCCCACGGCGGTCGCTCGTGTGGCGTACCCCATGGACGTGCTGTAGAGACCGACGTTCGCGTCGTCCCATTCGTCATTGAGCACCGTGCCCACGCGGAATGCGGACTTGCGTGGATTCCACACCATCCGCGTACCCGCGCCGCTCGGCACGACACCGCCACTGCCCGCATTGCCCGCCGAGACGAGGCCGTTGACGTTGCCGAGATCCCAGGCGCCGCTGGTCACCGTGGCCAAGGCCGTAACCCCGCCCACGAGATCGGCATTCCGCAGCACGACCCCGGCCGAAGGTTCGGGCGGCACGAACGAGGGCAGCGCCGAAGTGACGGCCTGCAGGTAGAAGCGATCGAGCACCGTGCCCACAAACGGCGGCGTCACCGCCACCGTCACCGAGCCGCTCACGCCAAGGGTGCCCTGCGCGAGCAAGACCGCGTCAGGCCCGACCGCGAGCGGCACACCGGCAAACGAAACCCCGGCGCCCGTGGTGCTGCCGACGACCGCGTAGAAGCGGCCGGGAATGCCGGTTACCGTCACCGGCACGACGGCGCCTGGCGCGGTCACGAGCGATGGCACGGCCAGGGTAGGAATCTGGCCGGAGGCCTGGGCCCCGATGGTCAGAGCATAGGCCGCCATGCTCGCAATGACTTTGCGTC
>JANORI010000535.1:0-15991 GCA_031415235.1 Acidobacteriota bacterium
CAGCAGGCTGCCCTCGCTGAAGCCGCGGCCCTTGACCAGGAACGTGTGGAACCACGTCTGGAAGAAGTTGTAGACGTAGATGTAGCAGAACGCCACGCCCAGCAGCGCCCACACCGTCTGCGAGCTGGACGCGGCGCGCCACGGGAACACGTGGCTCGCGGCGACCGGCGTGGGCGTCGCCGCGTCGGGGTCAGGCGTTGACCCGTCCGTCGCGGAAGCGCTCCGCCCGCGCATCTGCTCGGGCGAGTCGCGGAACCACACGTACCATACGGCCGCCCACACGAGCCCGGCGACACCGAACACGAAGAACGACATGCGCCAGCCGTAGCGCATCTGGATCGGCACCACGAGCAGCGGCGCGATGGCGCCGCCCAGCTGGCTGGCTGCCAGGATCACGCCCGACATCGTGGCGCGCTGCCGCGGCGGGAACCACCGCGCCACCACGACCGAGGCGTTCGGGAAGGCCCCGGCTTCGCCCGCGCCGAACAGAAACCGGGTGAGGAGCAGCGGGTAGAAGCTGGTCATTGCGCCCGTGAGCGCCGTGAACGCCGACCACCACACTACGATGCGCGTGAGCACGCGCCGCGGGCCGAGCCGGTCGCCCATCGTGCCCGTGGGAATCTCGAAGACGCAGTAGGCAAACGTGAAGATGCCGGTCACCCAGCCCCACCCCACGGGGCCGATGCCCAGGTCCTCCTGGATACGCGGGCCCGCCACCGAGATGCACACGCGATCGAGGTAGGTGATCGCAAACAACAGGACGAGCAGACCGATCACACCACGACGGTCGCTCGAGGCCTGTGTCATGGCGACGGATTGTGTCACGGCTTCGAGACGAGACCGTCGGCGTCGGCCGCCCCGGCGGCCACCGGCACGGACGGTCGGTCTCCTGACGGCGAACTCTGAACCCGGCATCGCGAAGCGAAGGTGAGCCGGAGAGAGATGCCGCGGCCCGGAGACGACGCGCCACACATGGGCGACGGCTGCTACGATGACGGCACCATGCGACGTCACGTGCTCCGCTTCTTTGGCGTCCTGCTCGCCCTCGCCGTCGGCGCCACCATCGTCGTGATGGTCGGCGCGCGCGTGATGGTGGGCCGCAGTCTGCCCACGGTCGATGGCAGCCTGCCGCTGACGGGTCTCGCCGCGCCCGTCACGGTGACCCGCGACGGGCTTGGCATTCCGACGATCACCGCACAATCGAGGGTCGACCTGGCGCGCGCGGTGGGCTTCGTGCACGCGCAGGAGCGCTTCTTTCAGATGGACCTGCAACGCCGCCAACCCGCCGGCGAGCTGTCGGCGCTAGTGGGCGCGGCCGCGCTCACCGCGGATCGCACCGCGCGGGTGCACCGGTTCCGGCACATCGCGGGCCTGGCGCTCGCGGCGACGCCGGCCGAGTACCGCGCCGAACTCGAGGCCTACACCAACGGCGTCAACGCGGGTCTTCGCGCGCTCGCCGCGCCGCCCTTCGAGTATCTGCTGCTGCGCGCCACGCCGGAACCGTGGCGGCCGGAAGACTCGATGCTTACGCTGATTGCCATGCACGTGACGCTGCAGGGCTCGCAGTGGGAGTACGAGGACACACTCGGCACGCTCGCCGATCTGGTGCCCACGCCGATGTTCGAGTTCCTGGCTGGACGCGCGAGTGATTGGGAGAGCCCGATCGTGGGCGCGCCGCAACCAGTGCCGCCGATTCCCGGCGCCGACGTGTACGACGTGCGCCGCCTGCCTGCCAGGTTCGCGCGACACACGACGCCGGCGACGTCGGCAGCGCCCCTGACAGCGGGGCGTGCGACGGTCGCGGCGTCTGAGACGGGGCTCCCGTGGTGGGCACGTTTGCCACGCGAGGAAGAAGCCACGCTCGGCAGCAACAACTGGGCGGTGTCTGGTGCGCGGTCAACCACCGGCAGCGCGATTGTCGCAAACGACATGCATCTGCGCCTCGCCGTGCCAAACATCTGGTACCGCGCCACGTTCGTGATTCCCGACGAGGCGCGCCCAGGAGCCACGCGGCAACTCTCGGGCGTCACGCTGCCGGGCGGCCCACAGATGGCCGTGGGCAGCAACGGCGACATCGCCTGGGGCTTCACCAATTCAGCAGGCGACTGGTCCGACGTCGTGATGCTCGATCCGGTGCCTGGCGATGCCACGAAGTACCAGACGCCCGACGGACCGCGCGCATTCGACGTGCACCCCGAGACCATTGCAGTGAAGGGCGCGGCGTCGGTGGGACTGCCGGTGCGGTGGACGATCTGGGGACCCATCGTGGGCCGCGATCATCGTGGGCGCGAACGCGCCATTCGATGGGTGGCCCACGATCCCCGGGTGCTGGCCACCGATCCGGCGCGCGTCGCGCAGGCGCGCGACGTCGACGAGGCGATGCGGCTCGCCGTGGGCGCATCGCTGGCGGCGCAGAATCTCGTCGTCGGCGATCGACACGGGCGCATCGCGTGGACGATCTACGGGGCCATTCCGCGGCGCGTCGGCTTCCGCGGCGACGTGCCCACGTCGTGGGCCGACGGCTCGCACCGGTGGGACGGCTATCTGGGCTACGACGAGCACCCGCGCGTCGTCGACCCGCCCGACGGGCGGCTGTGGACCGCAAATGCCCGGGTCGCCAGCGGCGAGATGCTCGACCGGATCGGCGATGGCGGCTACACCGACGGCATCCGCGCGTGGATGATTCGCGAGGGACTGCAACGGGTCGACCGCGCCGACGAGCGCGCGCTCTTCAACGTGCAACTCGACAACCGGTCGGTGTTCCTCGACCGGTGGCGCACGCTCTTTCTCGAGACGCTTACCGTCGATGCCGCGCGCGCCAGCACGGCACGGGCCGAGGCGCGAACGCTGGTCGACACGTCGTGGACGGGACACGCGTCCGCCGAGTCAGCCGCCTATCGCCTCGTGCGCACGTTCCGGGTGACGGCGTCGCGCATGGCCCTTGACGCGATCAGTTCGGACGTGCGTCGCCAGGCGCCTGCCTTTGACTACACCACGATCCGCCGACTCGAAGGCCCGCTCTGGCGGCTCGTGCGCGAACGCCCTGCGCACCTGCTCGATCCCGCGTTTGCGTCGTGGGACGCGTTCCTGCTCGCCGCCGTCGATCGCACACTGGCAACGCTGGCCGCACAGGGTCCGGTCCTTGGCGCGCGCACCTGGGGCGAGCAGAACGCCGCCGACATCGCCCATCCCCTGAGCGCGGCCGTGCCGTTCTTGAGCCGCTGGCTCAACATGCCACGCGATCCGCTGCCTGGCGACGTCTACACGCCGCGCGTGCTGGCGCCCCGCTCCGGCGCCTCCGAGCGCTTCGTCGCCTCGCCCGGACACGAGGCCTCGGCCATTCTGCACATGCCGGGTGGCCAGAGCGGACATCCACTGTCGCCGCACTACGCCGACCAGCAGTCCGCGTGGCTCGCGGGCGAGCCTCTGCCACTGCTGCCCGGCCCAGTACTGCACACCTTGACGCTAACTCTGCGGTAGGGCAGCCGCTCCGCTCTGCCTCGCAGGACCGGCCGGCTTGGGCGCGTGGTAGCCTGCGGTTCCCCCTCTGAGTAGAGGTCGCATGTACCCGGTTCAGCTCGCGCTGCTCGGCATCGAAGCCATCGTCATGGCCGGTCTCGTGTTGGGGCTCTTTCGGAGCCGCACGCTGCTGGGGCTCTCGCCGCTGTACATCGTGATGGGCGGCTTCCAGTACCTGGAGGCCTCGCTCAACCTGCGCGTGGACGTGGCACCCGGATGGGCCCTCTATCCCGCCTCGACTGTGATGTTCACAGCCACGCTGCTGGCCGTGCTGCTGGTCTACATCAAGGAAGAGACGCGCGAGGCCCGCAAGCTCGTCTACGGTCTCGTTCTGGCCAACGCTGGGTTGTCCCTCATTTCGATGATCGTCAGCGAGCACGTGCGCATTCCGGGCAGCGACGTGCCCGTCGGCCTCACGACGGGGGCGATGCAAGGCAACGCCTGGGTCGCGCTCGTGGGCACGGTGCTGCTCTTCCTCGACTCACTCGGCATCATCCTCGTGTACGAATTCGTGAGCCGCTACACGCGGCTCATGTTCGTGCGCACGGCCGTGGCACTGGTGGCCATCGGCGCGTTCGACAGCGTGTTCTTCACGCTGGCGGTGCAGCAAGGCCGGCCCGAATTGCCGGCGCTGATTGTGGCGGCAATTGCCGGCAAGACGGCGGCCACGCTGCTGTATGCGGCGGCGCTCACGGCCTACCTGCGGTACTTCGAGCCCGAGACCGCCACTGTCGGCAGCGGCGATGTGGCCGATGTGTTCCAGACGCTTACCTACCGTCAGCTCTACGAACAGGCGCGCACGCGGATGACGCGCGACGCGCTGACCGGACTGTACAACCGCGGCTATTTCGACGAGGCACTGCCGCGCGCGGTGGCGCAGGCGGCACGCTACCAGCATCCGCTGAGCGTGCTGCTCGTCGACACCGACCGCTTCAAGGAGATCAACGACACCCACAGCCACATGGTGGGCGACCGGGTGCTGCGGCTCGTGGCCGAAATGCTCGCCCAGGATGCGCGCGCGGCCGACACCGTGTGCCGGTACGGGGGTGACGAGTTCGTGGTGATCCTGTCGAGTGCCGACGCGGCCAGCGCCGCGGCGTTTGCCGAGCGCTTTCGGCGCCGTCTGCGCGACCGCGCCAGCGTGGCCCTTCCGGGCGGTACGGTGAGCATCACGGCCACGGTCGGCATCGCGACGTTCCTCGAGGACCAGACGGCCCATTCCGCCGAGGATCTGCTGCGCCTGGCCGACAGCCGCCTCTACATCGGCAAGCGCGCCGGACGGGACCGCGTCGTGTGGCGCGACCTGCCGGCTCAGGTGGGATAGCCGCACTGCGGCTAGAATGCGCGAGTCGCCGCCGGCGACCGATTCCCGGCATCTCTGACAGGAGCGTTGCCATGCGCACTCGGCGTCTTGCCCCGATCGTCCTCCTCATGTTGCTTCAGGCGTCGTGGGCCGCGGCGCAATCGCCGCCCGACAGCAGCTATCGGCTGCCACCGAAGGCTATTGTGGACATCCTCGACGCGCCGCCGCCCCCCGACGTGCACCTGAGCCCCGCGCGCGACGTCGTGGCCGTGCTGGATCTGGCGCCCATGCCGACGATTGCGGAGCTGTCGCGGCCCATGCTGCGGTTGGCGGGGCTTCGGATCGACCCGAAGACCAACGGCCGCCACCGCGCCCGTGCGGCCAGGGGACTGGCGCTGAGGGCCGTCGCCGACGGCGCGACGCGCACCGTGACGCTGCCGCCGAGTCCGTCGCTCACGTGGATCGGTTTCTCTGCCGATGGCGCGCGCTTCGCGTTTGCACACACGAACGACGCGGGTATCGAGCTCTGGATCGGCGACTCGGCGTCGGGCCGCGCACGGGTCATGGATGGCCTCACCTTGAACGGCGTGTTCGGCACGCCGTGCACGTGGCTGGGCACCGGCGGCACGCTGCTGTGCTCGGCGACCGTGGCTGGCCGCGCCGCCGCACCTGCGGCGCCGCAGGTGCCGCTCGGTCCAAACGTGCAGGAACACCGGGGCGGCGTGGCGCCCGTGCGCACCTATCAGGACCTGCTCAGCTCGGCGCACGACGAAGCGCTGTTCGAATATTTCGGCACCAGTCAACTCACGATGGTGAATGCGGCCACTGGCGGCCGTGTGGCGTTTGGCCGTCCCGGCTTGTATTCCCAGGCGCTGCCGTCGCCAGATGGGCAGTACGTGCTCGTCACCACCGTGACCCGGCCGTTCTCGCGCCTGGTGCCATATGGCGATTTCGGCAAGCGCATCGCGGTGTGGGACCGCGTGGGCGCCATCACGAAGAGTCTCGCCTCACTGCCCGTGGCGGACGCGGTGCCAAACGGCGGGGTGTTGCCCGGTCCGCGCGGTGTCCGCTGGCTCCCGACAGAGGCCGCGACCATTGCCTGGGCGGAAGCCCTCGATGGCGGCAACCCGAAGGTCGCCGTGCCGAAGCGCGACCTCGTGGTCACACTCGCCGCGCCGTTCACGGCCGCCCCCGCGGAACTGACCCGCACCGAGTACCGCTTCGGCAACGTGGCCTGGACCGAAAAGGGCCTCGCCCTCGTGACCGAGAACGACCGCACCACGCGGCGCACGCGTACGTGGGTGATCGACGGGGCCGGCGCGGCCCCACGCAAGGTGTGGGACCGCAGCGCCGAGGATGCCTACAGCAACCCGGGCACGCCGCTACGGAAGCTGATGGCCTCGGGTGTCGAGGCTGTGGTGCAGACGGGCGACACGATCTTCCTCGCCGGCAATGGCGCCTCGCCGCAGGGCGATCGCCCGTTCCTCGACAAGTTGAATCTCACCACGCTGCGCGCCGAGCGCGCCTATCAGATGACCGAGGGCTACGAGCCGGTGCTCGGCCTGCTCAGCGACGACGGCTCACGCGTACTCACGCGCTTCGAAACGCGCGCCACGCCACCCGCCACGCTCGTCCGGTCGATCACCGATGGACGGCGCGTGACGCTCACGACCTCCGCCGACCCCGCGCCGCAGATCTCGTCGGCGCAGAAGCAGCTCATCACCTACAGCCGTCCTGACGGCGTGCAGCTCTCGGCCACGCTCTACACGCCGGCTGGCTGGACGCCCGCGCAGGGCCGGCTGCCGTTGCTCTTCTGGGCCTACCCGCGCGAGTTCGTCGACCCGAATGCCGCCGGACAGGTGACCGGATCGCCCCAGCGCTTCACCGGCATCAGCGGCGCCTCGCACCTGCTGCTGCTCACGCAGGGCTACGCGATTCTCGACGACCCCTCGATGCCGATCGTCGGCGCGGGCGAGACGGCCAACGACACGTACGTGGAGCAACTCGTGGCGAGCGCCAAGGCCGCGGTCGACAAGGTGGTGGCCATGGGCGTGGCCGACCCGGCGCGGCTCATCGCCGGCGGCCACAGCTACGGCGCGTTCATGACCGCGAACCTCCTGGCCCATTCGGATCTGTTCCGCGCCGGCATCGCGCGCAGCGGCGCCTACAACCGCACGCTCACGCCGTTCGGCTTCCAGAACGAGCAGCGTACGTTCTGGGAGGTGCCGCAGATCTACGCGCGCATGTCGCCCTTCGACAACGCGAACCTGATCAAGGAACCCGTGTTGCTCATCCACGGCGAAGCCGATGACAACAGCGGCACCTTCCCGGTCCAGTCGGAGCGCTTCTATGTGGCGCTCAAGGGCCACGGTGCGACGGTGCGTTACGTCACGCTGCCGAGCGAAGCCCACGGCTACGCCGCGCGTGAGTCGGTGCTGCACACGGTGGCCGAGATGCTCGAGTGGGCCAACGAGTGGACCAGGCCGCTCGCCACGCCCACGGCGCAGCCTCCGAAGTAGATGGCTGGCGCGCTGCCCGAGAACGCCGTGGCGCCGGCCACACGCGCCGCATGGCGCCAGTGGCTGACGCGGCACCACACGCGAAACCGCGGCGTGTGGTTCGTCGACGAGGCGGCGCGCATGGCCGCAGCCAACCAACGGATAGGACAGCAGACCTCCGCAGAGCCCAGGGTCCAGCCGGCGGCGACCAGCCGCGGCGTGCCCAGGCCGCGGCGAACGAAGGCTTGCGCTCGTGGCTGACGCCGTCGCCATCCGGCGCGCCTGCGTGGCCGATGCGGCCGCCCTGGCCGAGATCGGCGCACGCACGTTCCACGAGACGTTCGCGGCCGACAACAGGCCCGATGACATGGCCGCCTATCTGGCGACGTCCTTCGGTGTGTCCCAGCAGACCGCCGAGTTGGCAAGCGCCGACTACGTGACGCTGCTGGCCTGCGCGGGTGCCACGCCGATCGCGTTCGCGCAGGTGCGGCGCAAGGAGCCGCCCGCGTGCGTGGAAGGGCCCGCGCCGGTCGAGCTCCATCGCTTCTACGTGGATCGTCAATGGCACGGACGCGGCGTGGCGGCACCGTTGATGGCGGCCAGCGCCGATGCAATTCGCGCGCTCGGGGGACGCACGGCATGGCTCAGCGTGTGGGAGCACAACCCGCGTGCTCGCACGTTCTATGTGAAGTGTGGATTCCGGCAGACCGGCACGGCGGAGTTCTGGGTGGGACCCGACTGCCAGACCGATCACATCCTGGAGCGCACGATCGACTGAAGCGGCACCGCGCCGGCCGCTCGGTGTGACAGGATGCTCCTGATGCCGCACGCATTCCGCATGTACTCGGATCTGGCGGTGTGGTGGCCGCAGCTCTCGCCCCCATCGGCCTACGCCGAGGAAGTTGCCGAGCTGCTGCCCGCGATCCTCGCCGCGCCGGATGCGCCGCCGACCACGCTGCTCGAGCTCGGCTCTGGCGGAGGCAGTTTCGCGTACCACCTGAAGGCGCACCTGCAGCTCACGCTGAGCGACCTCTCGCCGGCGATGCTGGCCGTGAGCCGCGGGATCAACCCGGAGTGCGAACATGCGGAAGGCGACATGCGCTCGCTCGACCTGGCCCGCGCGTTCGACCTGGTGCTCATCCACGACGCGATCATGTTCGCCACGACGCCTGCCGACGCGCAGGCCGCGCTCTCGACCGCGGCCAGGCACTGCCGGCCCGGCGGCGCGATCGTGCTGATTCCCGACTTCGTGAGCGAGACGTTCGAGGCGGACGAGAACAGCGGCGGATGTGAGGGGCTCGACGGCAGCGGATTGCGCTACGTCGAGAAGAAATGGGACCCGGATGCGTCCGACCAGACCTACGAGACGGTCTACGACTTCGTCGTGCGGGCAGCCAACGGAGCCGAGGACGCCGTGCACGAGGTGCATCGCAACGGCCTGTTCCCCCGTTCCGCATGGATCGGATGGCTGCACGACGCAGGCTTCGACGCCACCTCCTGCATCGATCCGTGGGGGCGCGACGTGTTCATCGGACGCAGACGCACGGCGTGACCCGCATATCCGTCGCACCGCCTGTCGGGTCAGCGGGTTGCCGAGCGACGGCCGCGGCCGGCAACCAGGTACACGAGCGAGCCCAGGGTCACACTGGCGGACGGCCACGTGGTGACCGTCAAGTTCGCGCCCTGCACGAAGAACAGGCCGTTGACGGCGATGAGGCAGAGCGGCAGGAGCTTGGCCGACGTCGCCAGCGAATTGAACCGCGCGCCGAGCGCGACGCCGCGGATGTTCACAATCGACCAGAAGGCAAACGTCACGACCGGCACCAGGGCCGGCATCGCACCGCCCTCGAGCGCAGGGAAAGCCGGCGGCCCTGCGAGGCCGCATGCGGCGGTGCTATCGTGACAGCGCATGCCGCCACTGACGAGAGACGCCTGTGAGGCCCGTGATCGCGCCGATGCGCTGGCGCCACTGCGCGCCCTGTTTGCGCTCGACACCGCCGACGCACGCGGCGACATCTACCTCGACGGCAACTCGCTCGGGCCGCTGCCCAGGGCGACGGCCGCACGGATACAGCAGGTCGTGGAGCAGGAGTGGGGCAGCGACCTCATCCGCAGCTGGAACACCGCTGGCTGGATCACACTGTCGCAGCACATCGGCGACAAGATCGCGCGGCTCGTGGGCGTGGGCGCCGGCGAGCTCGTGGTGGCCGACTCCACGTCCGTGAATCTCTACAAGGCGCTGGCCGCGGCGATGACGCTCGTGACGGCTGATGGGCCGGGCCGGCGGGTCATCCTGTCGGAGCGCACGAACTTCCCCACCGACCTCTACATCGCCGACACGGCCGCGCGCGAGCGCGGCTACGCGCTGCGCCTGGTCGATGCCGACGCGCTGCCGGACGCGATCGACGGCGACACCGCCCTCGTGATGCTCACGCATGTGAACTACCGCACTGGACGGATGCACGACATGGCGGGTGTGACGCGCGCTGCACATGCGGCCGGCGCCCTCGTGATCTGGGATCTGGCGCACTCGGCCGGCGCCGTGCCCGTGGCGCTCTACGGCGACGGGTCGGAGGGCAGCGCGGCCGACTTCGCCGTGGGCTGCGGCTACAAATATCTGAACGGTGGGCCCGGCGCCCCGGCCTTCGTCTGGGCGCATCCGGTGCACACGAAGCGTATGGACGCGGAGGGCTGGCGGCAGTCATTGGCCGGGTGGCTGGGACACGCCGCGCCGTTTGCCTTCTCGACCGACTACCGCCCGGGCGCCGGCATCACCCGCTTCATCTGCGGCACGCCGCCGATCGTGTCGCTGGCGGCGCTCGAGTGTGGCGTGGATACGCTCCTGGCGGCCGAAGCGGCCGGGGGCATGGCGGCCGTGCGCGCAAAGTCGGTGGAGTTGACCGAACTCTTCATCCAACTCGTCGACTCCCGCTGCGCAGGGTCCGGCCTGTCGCTCGTCACGCCGCGCACCGCCGCGCTGCGCGGCAGCCAGGTCAGCGTGGCCCACGACACCGGCGGTTACGCGATGATGCAGGCGCTTATCGCGCGGGGCATCGTAGGCGACTTCCGCGCGCCCGACATCTTGCGCTTTGGGTTCACTCCGCTCTACACGCGTTTTGTGGACGTGTGGGACGCCGTGGACCGGTTGACGCAGGTCTTGCGCTCCGGTGAGTGGCGCGATCCGCGATTCTCGGCCCGCGCGGCGGTCACCTAACCGCTACGACGAGGCGAAGAGCCGGCGCGCCGCGGTAAAGAGGGGCGAGCGGGCATCGCCCAGGTCGAGGATTACGTCGAAGTGATTCCGGCCTGGGATCTCGAGCGACGTGCACGGCGTGCCCTCCGCCATGAGCCGCGCGGCGAACGCCCGGCTCTGCCGCTTGAACTCGCCCGTCTCGATCTCGCCCCAGGCCACAACCGCCGGGCAGAACCGGCGGTCAGGCGCGAGCAGGTCGAGCGTGGCTGCCATGGCCGCGTCCAGCCCGAGTGCGTCGTTCACCGAGGTGCCAATGAGCGGCGTGACGTCGTACAGCCCCGACACGGGCGCGATGCCGCGAATGGGCACGGGCGACCGGTCGGCGCACGCCGCCGCCAGGTACCCTCCGGCGGAGCTGCCGGCAACCACCACGTTGTCGGGGGCGAATCCCAGTTCGCCAGCACGCTCGTGCAACCACGCCAGTGCGGCACGGCATTCCGCGACGATCTGAGGCAGCCGCGCGGGCGGCGCCAGGGTGTAGCCCACGACCGCGTGCGCAAGCCCCGCCGCGTGCCACGCGGGCGCCAGAAAGGCCGACTCCTGCTTCGACAGCTCTTGCCAGTACCCGCCGTGGATGTAGACGAGCAGGCCCGGACGCGCAGCCGAGGGCGGCGCGGGGAAGAAGTCGAGCGTGGCCCGCGGCGCCGCGCCGTACCGCAGGTCGCGCAGCACCGGCAGGCTCGCGTGCGCTCGCGCGCTCGCGCCGACGTACCGCGCAATGAACGGCGCGTAGTTCCCGCCGATGGCCGAACTGGGCGAGTACTCGCGCTGGCGGGTGGCCGCGTCGGGCGGCCAGAGCGGAGGGGACGTCATCGGGCTGGCACCGGCGCCTTACAGCGCGCCGGGCTTGACCTGCCACGCGCGGAGAATAACGGCCTCGTCGGCGGCGCTGGTCGCCTTCTTGAAGCGCGCGCCCGATCGGCCCGTCACGCGTCGTTCGCAGTCCGCCCAGGTCGTGTGGCGCATCGGCGTGCCGTCCACGACACTCAGATACGAGTAGGCGGGGCCCTTCGACTTGCCACTGGACCTGGCGCCAGCCGCGGACGACGGGCTGCGCGCGGGCACGCGCGTGTCGCCTGGCAGATCCAGAATCGGAATGCCGTATCCTGCCAGCGGGCCGTCGTAGAGCGACGCTCGTCCCTGCACGGCGAACGCGTCGGCAATTTCGTCCACGCGCTCGTTGCCGGAAACACCGGTGTGGCCGCGCACGTAGTGCCACGCGATCGAGCGCGGCGGGCGGGCGGAGGTCAGACCCGACAGCGCCTCCCACAGGTCGCGATTCATCACCTGGCCGCCGGTCGCCGTCTTCCAGCCGCGCCGTCGCCAGTTGTGCACCCACTGCTCGATGCCCTGGATCACGTAGGTGGAATCCGTATAGACAGCGAGCGGCCCGCTCGTGTCCTCCAGGCGAGTCAGCGCCTGGATGGCGCCGGTGAGTTCCATCTTGTTGTTGGTGGTCAGCGGCGCGCCGCCACCCAACTCCGTGACGTGTCCACCCGGCGTCACGATCACCACCCCCCATCCGCCGGGACCGGGGTTGCGTTTCGAGGCTCCGTCGGTGAAGACCACAATCGGCTGCTCGCTCATCACTGGCACAAGTGTGCCCCGTTTCCGAGCGTGATTCCAGGCTCCTCAAGTTCTTCGGCGACGTGTCGATTAGCCGGAAGCCACCCGGTAACGCTGTGCCGTCACCTCCGATCGCGCTCTCGCTGTCCGATTCGCCGACTTTCCGTCGCGCCGAGTCACTGCTCGCGCTCAGTGAGCGTCTGCTCGACCTGCTGGCGGCACATGCGCCCGACGACACGGCCGTCAAGGCTCACGAGTTCCGGGCACGCCTCGACGGGCTTCGCCACGACCTCCGCGCGGAGCGGGACGCGCGCCGGCTGGCGGATCTGACCGACGAGATCGCGGAGCAGTGCGGCGCCTTCCTCGATCGCACGCGGGCCTATCGCACCGACCGCGAGACCGAGCTCATCGAGATCGTGAACGTGCTGCGCGAGGTGGTCGATGCCGTGCGGGGCGACTCCCTGCACTTCGAGAACGAGTTCGTCCGATCGACGACGGCGATGGGACGGATGGTCGAGATCGAGGACATCCGCGAGCTGAAGCGGGCACTGTCCCGAGAGGTGCTGAGCCTGCGTCAGGCCGTCGCCGAACGGCAGACCAACGAGGCGAGGCACTACGAGACGCTGACCTCGCGCGTGCAATCGCTCGAGCGGTCACTGGTCACCGCGAAGGCCGAGGCCACCACCGACACGCTCACGCAGTTGCTCAATCGTGGTTCGTTCGACACGGCCGTGCGCGGGTGGGTCACACAGGCGGCGCGCCAGGGTACGACGTTTGCCGTGGCCATGGTGGACCTCGATGACTTCAAGCGCATCAACGACACCTACGGACATCCCGTCGGCGACCGCGTGATCATTGCCATGGCGCACCTGTTGCGCGGCATGGTCGCCGACGGCGAGGTGGCGTCGCGCTTCGGCGGCGAAGAATTCGCACTGCTGTTGCGCAGCACGAACGCAGGCAAAGCCCGCGACCGCCTCACGGAACTGCTCCGGCACCTGCCCGCGTCCTACGAATACCAACAGGCCGGCGAGACACGGTCCGTGATCTTCACGTTCAGCGGCGGCGTCACCAACTATGTCCCTGGCGACACCCCCGAATCGATCGTGAAGCGCGCCGACGAGGCGCTCTACGACGCCAAACGCCGTGGGAAGAAACGCGTCGAGACTCGCCCGCGGTCGTTTCTGCGTGGACTCGTGGGTTGAAACGAGAACCAGTGCAAGCCGTTCTCGGACCGGCGCCGCGTGTTCAATCGACCACTCCTTCAGCGCGGAGATTGCGTCCGCGAAGAATGAGCGCGCGATTGGCGGAGCATAGAGGGTCGGCCCAGACGCGGTTCTACCCGAGTACGTCACGGGCGGCGAGCACGTGCGCCATGGCCTCGGCGGTGGTGTCGGCCATCGCCGTGAGGTGCCCCATCTTCCGCCCGGGCCGCGGATCCGACTTGCCGTACAGGTGCAGTTTCACGTCTGGCACGGCGAGGGCCGCCACCCAATTCGGCTCGCCGTGTTGCCACACGTCGCCGAGCAAATTGGCCATCGCCGCGGGGCGAAGCAGCGTGGTCGCGCCAAGCGGCAGCCCGCAAATGGCCCGAACCTGCTGTTCGAACTGGCTGGTGACGCACGCATCGACGGTGAGGTGGCCGGAGTTGTGGGGACGCGGGGCGATCTCGTTCACGAGCACGCCGCCATCGCTCGTGAGGAAGAACTCCACGCAGAGCACGCCCACGTAGGCGAGCTCCTCCATGATCGACTCGGTGATGGCCACCGCCTCGGTCACGGCGGACTCCGGCATGCGGGCCGGCGCGACCGACAGGTCGAGAATGTGCTGCCGATGGGAGTTCTCGATCGCGCCGTAGTGCGCAAACGCGCCGTCGAGGCCGCGCGCAGCCACCACTGAGAATTCGAGCGCAAAGTCGACGACGCGTTCGAGCATCGCCGGCTGATGGCCGACGAGCGCCCATACGCGTTCGAGTTCGGCCGGTGTCGTGAGGCGATGTTGTCCTTTGCCGTCGTAGCCGAGGCTGGCGGTCTTCAGAATCGCCGGCAGGCCGATGCGTTCCACCGCCGAAGTCAGTTCCTCGAGGGAGCCGACCGACTCGAAGGGCGTGACGGGAAAACCCTTCAGGGACAGGAACGCCTTTTCCCGTCCGCGTTGCTGGGTCACGTGCAGCGCATGTCCCGAGGGACGCACCGGCACGAACTCGGCCGCGGCATCGGCGGCCGCCGTCGACACGTTCTCGAACTCGAACGTGATCACGTCCACCCCGCTGGCAAACGCACGAATGGCGTTGAGGTCGTCGTAGTCGGCCTCGATCTCGAGATCGGCCACCTGGCCGGTCGGCGTGTCGATGCCAGGCGAGAGCGTATGCACACGGTAGCCCATGCGCCGGGCCGCAATGGCGAACATACGGCCGAGTTGACCGCTCCCGAGCACGCCCAGCGTGGCTCCGGGCAACACGATGCGGTTCACGGCAGCGAGTCTTCCCGCACCTGACGGGTCTGGTCGTCGCGGAAGGCGCGTAACCTGGCGCGCAGGTCGGCACGAGTGATGGCCAGGATCGACACGGCCAGCAAGGCCGCGTTTTTCGCGCCAGGCTTGCCGATGGCAAGCGTGGCCACGGGCACGCCCGCCGGCATCTGCACGATCGACAGCAGCGAGTCGAGCCCCTGCAGGGCGGCACTCTGCACTGGCACGCCAAGCACCGGCAGCAACGTGTGCGCGGCCACCATGCCGGGCAAGTGCGCGGCGCCGCCCGCCCCGGCGATGATCACCTTGATGCCCCGGGACTCGGCGCCCTGGGCGAACTCGGCCATCCACACCGGCGTGCGATGGGCCGACACGATGTGCTTCTCGTAGGGCACGCCGAAATCGACGAGCACCGTCACGGCATGAGACATCGTGTCCCAGTCGGATTTCGACCCCATGATGACGGCGACGAGTGGCTCAGGCACGATGGATCTCGCTCGGCAGGAAAGGCAAGCTTATCAAGAATCGGGGCGTCCGGGCAGCGTTAGACTGGCAGCATGCGCTTTTCCGTTCACGTCGTTCTCGGGCTCGCGCTGGCCCTCGCCGTCGCGTCGGGCCCAGGCCCGCTGCGCGCGCAATCGCCGAGTCCGCGGCTGGTCGTGCCCTACACGGAGTTCACGCTGGCCAACGGGCTGCACGTGATCCTGCATCGCGACGCAAGTGCGCCGATCGTCACGGTGAACGTGTGGTATCACGTGGGCTCGGGCAGCGAGAGGCCCGGACGCACCGGCTTCGCCCACCTGTTCGAGCACCTCATGTTCGAAGGCTCGAAGCACGTGCCCGAGGGCGCCTTCGACACGTGGCTCGAGGGCGCGGGGGCCGACAACAACGGCTCGACGACCACCGACCGCACCAACTACTACATCGACGGCCCGGCAAGCGCACTCGAGTTGATGCTCTTTCTCGAATCGGACCGCATGGCCTACCTGCTCGACACCATGACCCCAGAGCGAGTCGACGGCCAGCGTGACGTGGTGAAGAACGAGCGGCGGCAGAGCTACGAAAATCGACCCTACGGCATGCCCGAGCTCGAGCTCGACAGTATGTTGTTCCCCAAAGGCCATCCCTATAGCTGGTCGACTATCGGCTCGATGGAAGACTTGAGCGCGGCCAGCCACGAGGACGTGCGGCAGTTCTTCCGCACCTTCTACGCGCCCAACAACGCCAGTCTCGTGGTTGCCGGCAACATCGAGGTGGAGGCAGCCAAGGCGCTCGTGCAGAAGTGGTTCGACGAGGTGCCGCGTGGGACACCCGTGCCGCCGGTGGCGCCGCCGGCGGCGATGCTGACTGGCGTGACGCGTAAGACCATGACCGACAAGGTGCAAC
>JANORI010000536.1:0-8174 GCA_031415235.1 Acidobacteriota bacterium
GAGATGGACGCGATGGTGCGGCAGGGCGTGAGCTCCTTCAAGCTGTTCATGGCCTACCCCGGCGTCTTCATGCTGGACGACGCAAGCATCTTCCGCGCCATGCTGCGCACCGGCAAGAACGGCGGCACCATTTGTATGCACGCCGAGAACGGCGGCGTCATCGACGTGCTGGTGAAGAAGGCGCTGGCTGAAGGCAAGACCGCGCCGAAGTATCACGCGCTGACGCGGCCTGCGCGCGCCGAAGGCGAGGCCACCCACCGCGCGATCGCGCTGGCCGAGATGGCCGACGTGCCGGTCTACATCGTCCACTTGTCCGCGGCCGAAGCCCTCGACATGGTGACCGAGGCCCGCGACCGCGGCCTGCCTGCGTTCGCCGAAACCTGTCCGCAGTACCTGTTCCTGTCCGAGGACAACTACGACGAGCCGGACTTCGGCGGTGCGAAGTACGTCATGAGCCCGCCGCTGCGCACGCAGGCCACGCAGGATCGCCTGTGGCGCGGCCTGGCGTTCAACGACCTGCAGGCCATCGCCACCGACCATTGTCCGTTCTGCATGAAAGAGAAGCACCTCGGCGTCGGCGACTTCTCGAAGATCCCGAACGGCGCGCCCGGCGTGGAAACGCGCATGAGCCTGGTCTACGACGGTGGCGTGCGCACCGGCCGCATCTCGATCAACCGTTTCGTCGAACTGACGTCCACGTCACCTGCCAAGATCTTCGGTATGTTCCCGAAGAAAGGCACCATCGCCCCCGGGTCCGACGCCGACATCGTGATTTTCGATCCCGAGAAAACCACGACGCTCTCGGCCAAGACGCATCACATGAAGGTGGACTACAACCCGTATGAAGGACGGCAGGTCACGGGCGTGACCGAAACCGTCCTCTCTCGCGGCAAGGTGATCATCGACGCGGGGCAATTCACTGGCAGGGTGGGCGCCGGCTCGTTCCTGAAGCGCAGCGCCCGTTCGATCTGACGGGGTCCGACCCGCCCATCGCGGCGGCGGAGGTCGTGAGTGCCTCCATCGCAATGTCCCGCGCCCGGCGCAACTCGCGCACATACGTCGCGCCGAGCTGCACGACGTGCGCGACGTCCTCGGTCACGCCAGCCTCACGACCACGTCGCGCTATCCGCGTTCCACGGCGATGCGCCTGGAGCGCGCGCTGCGTGTGCTCGAGGAGCCGCAAAGAGGCCAGCGAGCGGACGCCGCCCATGGTGCCCGAGGACGATTCCGGTCGCAGTGCCACATCAGTCCCACACGGCGCGATTGGAGCGTACGACGTCGATGACGCGCTCAACGCGGAAACCCTTGATGCGGTTGCAGTTGGAGTGGTGAGCCCAAGTGTCGCGAGTTGGCACCAGATCGCTAGCGCTAGCTGGGTACGCCGGCGCGAGGGGCTTGGGGACGCGCCTCGATAGCGCGTGATCGCTGGCACGACATCCCTTAAACTGATGGAGCAGGAGGTCGACCCATGGCCGTGCTTGACTGGTCCCAATGCCCCGCAGTGGAGAGTGTGCCCGACCGGGTCGGCGGCGCCTGGGTGTTCAAAGGCACCCGCCTGCCCGTCGCCACCGTCATCGAAAATCTCGAGGACCTCAGCGTCGACGAGGTCATGGAGCAGTTCGAGGTATCGCGCGATCAGGTGACGGCCGTCCTCGAGTTCGTGGCTGAGAGCCTCCGTTCCGAAGCCCCCGCCAGTGCTCGTACTGTTTGACCACGGCACGCCGAAGGGGCTGGCCCAAGCGTTGTTCGGGCACACGGTTCACACGGCTCGGTCCAGAGGCTGGAACACCCTCAGCAACGGTGCTCTGCTTAACGCTGCAGAGGAGGCCGGCTTCGACCTCTTGCTCACCACCGACCGTCGCATGCGCTACCAGCAGAACCTGCGCGCACGCCGAATCGCCCTCGTCGTGCTGACGGGAAGCACGAAGTGGTCGCTGCTGCGCCAGCATGCGGACTGCGTTGCCGCCGCCGTCGCGTCCGCGACCTCCGGCAGCTACGCCGAAGTCGAGGTGCCGCTCCCGCCAAGGCATCGTAGGAGCTGATGGCGGAACGCGGCCGGTTCGATTCCTGCGTGCGATAGGGCATGCGAACGCCCGTAAGTCGTTGACCGTTCGGGATCGTTAGATGGTGAGCCCGCTCGGAATCGAACCGAGAACCAACAGATTAAGAGTCTGCTGCTCTGCCAGTTGAGCTACGGGCCCAGAGGGATGCTGCGACCCGGAGGCCGGCAACGCTCGCTGGTCGCGTCCGACAAGAACCGGAACGCGACTGGCAAACCAAGACTATAGCATCCGGGGTTCCCTGGTCGCAACGCGTATCATCCACCCCGAACTTGTATGGCCACCACCATCACGATCGCGTGCGACGAGACGTCCGAGGCCGCCGTATTCCCAGGTCGCTGCGTGGGGTGCGGCGGCGCCAGTCGCACAGCGTCGGCGCTCGCATTCTCGAAGGTGGTGACAAACGCGCGCGGCAGCCAGGCGCCCGTGCACGTCACGCTGGCAGTACCGCATTGTGACGCCTGCGCGCGTACCACGAAGTCGGTGTTCCTCGTTGCCCTCATCCCGTTCGTGCTGGGATTCCTTGGCGTCGGCATCGCCACGTTTGTCGTTGTCGGCGTCGGCGCCGCAGCCTTGGGCCTCGATGGGGTGGGACGGCCGAACAATGCCAACTCTCTGGTCGTCGGCGCCGCCGCCGGGCTCGTGGGCGGCATCGCCGGGGGCTTCGTGTTCGAAGTGCTGGCCCGCGTAGTGCTGCTACCCGTGTTCGGACGGGCGCTGCTGCAGGCGCCGCTCTTCGTGCCTTCGCTCTTCACCGACGCCGACCACGTCGCTGGGCTCACGGGCCGTCCAAGCGGCGACCTTACGGCCGTGGCACTCACGTTCACGCGCGATGACATCGCGCAGGAATGTGCGACGTCCAACGCCGCGCGGCTGCGCGCGTGACTACGGGCGCGTGGGGCGCGTGGCCCACATCCCGCGCTTGGCCGCTTTCGCTTCGCGCTCGGCAGCCTGGAACCGAGGCTTCTTCACGAAGTCGAAGCGGCGGTAGGTTTCGGCGAAGCCCGCCCTGATGATCTCTTCATTGGCGGTCCGCCCGTCGGGCAGCACTACATAGGCGAGCGTGCGGCCGTACTGGTCCTTGCGCGGGCCGTCGTACTCGAGCCGCACGATCTGACCATCCACGAGCGCCTTCAGGCACTTGGTCGCGGCATCACCGAAGGGCTCGGACTCGCGGTAGCTGCCGGTCTTCTCGGGCGCGTCAACGCCGATCAGTCGCACGACGCCCACCCCCGACACCGTGATGGTGTCGCCGTCAATCACCTGCCGCACCCGCTGCGCTTCGGCCGGCGCAGCCGTGCCCGCCAGCAGCCATGTCAGTACCGCAGCCGGCACGATTCGCCCCATCATCGACATGCCCACGGCAGGCACTATAGCTGACCCGCGGAGGGCTCGCACGCCACGCCACACCTCGCCGCGGCCACGGTGAGTCGGCTATGCTGTCGACATGTTGCGGCTGGTCCGGTGCGCGGTGTCGCGCCGGGGCCCCAGCCGTCACCTCGCGCCGCGTCGCGCACGGAGTCGTCGATGAGTCAGGCAGTGGTCGCGCCGGGCATGACCGGTGAAGAGATGGTGGCGTTGTGCCGGAAGCACTCGTTGTATGAGTGGTCCGCCCAGGGCGCCGTGGATCCGATTCCGGTGGCCCGCGCCAAGGGTATCTACTTCTGGACACCGGAAGACAAGCGCTACATCGACTTCAACAGCCAGTTGATGTGCGTCAACGCCGGCCATGGCCATCCGAAGATCGTCAAGGCGATTCAGGACCAGGCGGCCATGCTCGCGTACACCAATCCCTTCCTGGCGAGCGAGGCGCGAGCGCGGCTCGGCGTGAAGCTGGCCGAGATCACGCCCGGTGACATGGACGTGTTCTTCTTCACAAATGGCGGCTCGGAGTGCACCGAGAACGCGATTCGGATCGCCCGCGCGGTCACCGGGCGCCACAAGGTGCTGGCGCGGTATCGCTCGTATCACGGCGCCACCGCCGGCAGCCTGTCGCTCACCGGTGACCCACGCCGCTGGGCGGCCGAGCCCGGCATCCCGGGCGTCGTGCACGTGCTGGATCCGTACCACGGCCTGCAGCGTGGATGGGACACGGCGGAGCAGTCGCTGCGGTATCTGGAAGAGGTCATCGAGCTCGAAGGCCCGAAGCACATCGCGGCCTTCATCCTCGAAACCATCAGCGGCACCAACGGCATCCTCGTGCCGCCGCCCGGCTATCTCGAAGGCGTGCGTGCGCTGTGCGACAAGTACGGCATCCTGATGATCTGCGACGAGGTCATGGCCGGCTTCGGCCGCACGGGCAAGTGGTTCGGCGTGGATCACTGGCACGTGGTGCCCGACCTGATGACGATGGCGAAAGGCCTCACAAGCGCCTACGTGCCGCTTGGCGCTGTGGGCATGCGCCGCAGCCTGGCCGATCACTTCAAGGACAAGCCGTTCAACGGCGGGCTCACCTACAACAGCCATCCCCTGGGCTGCGCGACGGCGCTCGCGACGATTGCCGTGTACGAAGAGGAAGGCATGATCGAGAACGCCCGCAAGATGGGCGTCGTCATGGGGCAGTTGCACCAGGAGTTGGCCGCCAAGCATCCGTCGGTGGGCGCCGTGCGCAACATCGGTCTGTTCGGCATCATCGAGCTCACGCGCAACCGCGCCACCATGGAGCCAATGGCGCCCATGGGCGGCAGTTCGCCCGAGATGGCGGCGCTCGGCAAGGCGTTCCGCCAGGCGGGCCTCTATACCTTCGTGCGGTGGCACACATTCTTCACGAATCCGCCCCTGTGCATTACCGAGGCCGAGATGCGCGAGGCGTTCGCCCTCATCGACCAGGCACTCGACATCACCGATCGAGCGGTGACGGCATGACCCGCGGTGGATGGGACACCGCGCTGACGCGCGTGATCGGCGCAGCTGTGGTTGTGTTGGCGTGCGTGTCGGTTGCGTCCGCGCAGGCCGGTGGCTTTCGCGGGAAGGACCCTGGCGGTGCCGAGTTCGCGGCCCGCACCCTCGAGCAGGAAGGGTGTCCCCTGACGGTGGCCGTGGCCAGTACGGGCCGTGACGAACGGGGCGTGACGCTCACCCTGCGAGTGACCAACACCGAGGACGAGCCGGTGAGCCGCTACACGATTGGCGTGTGGGTGCTGGCGGCCGACGGCACAGTGCGGGGCTCGCAACAGGCCAAGCAATCGAAACCGCTTGCGGCCGGCGAGACCAAGAGTCTCGACGTGACGCTGCGTCTCATCTCCGTGCAGTCTGGCGACACCATCGTGGCGGCTGTGCAGGAAGCCGCGGGCGCCACCCCGTGGCGCAAGGACACCAAGACGCTGCAGGACGAGATCCGCGCAACTGTGCTGCCGGGCCTCTGACGCCAGGGGGACGGCGTCACGAAGACCGCCCCGCACGTTGGCGGGGGAGTGGTGAAGAGCCGCGCGGCACTCGGCATCACCGACCGCGCGGCCGCGCAGCAGTGACCGTCGCACGGCTCGTCCCAATCGCGATCCAAGCAGGAGGCGTCGGCATGACAAGCAGCGTATTGGCTATGGTCGCCATCGTCGTCGCCGTGCAGGAAGCCATCGGCGCGGCGCCGTGGCGCAAGCACCCCAGGACGCTCGAGGCCGAGGTGAAGGCCGCGCTCGGCAAGTGATTCGCAGCGGCGGGTCGCGTCAGGTCAGCCGTGGTTCGGACATAAGCGCCAGAGTGTTGCCTTCCGTGTCGGTGAAGTCCGTCAGCCACACCTCCCGGTCGGTCAGCGTGGCGATTTTGTGCGGCGGCGTCACGAAGACCACCCCGCGCGTCGCCAGTACGTGGTGCATCGCGTGGATGTCATCGACCGCGAAGTAGAGCACCGACCCCGGATGATCGAAGCCGGGCGAGGGCGGCGACAGCATCAACCGCACGCCGCCGCAATCGAAGAACGCCAGGTTCGGGGGCGCCGTGAATAGCAGCGGCAGCGCCAGCACGTCGCGATAGAACGTCACGGCGCGATCGAAGTCGTGGATGCATTGGGCGATCTGGTGGATGCGAGAGAGTCCCGACGCTGGCGTCATCTGTCCTCCTGTAGCCGATGGGCTCGAACCGTGCGGGCCGACGAGAGTTCACCCACGAGCAACTCGCGCTTGATCTCGAGGCCCACGAGCAGGAAGAACACGGCCATGAGGCCGTCGTTCACCCAGGCGCGCGCCGAAAGCGCCAAACGGATGGCTCTCGGGGCCGACGACCAGACGCGTTGCCCAGAAGGCGTCGTATGCGGTCGAGAGTGGCGAGTTGGCGACGGCCAGAGCAGCCAGGGCGGCCACGAGCAACACAACGCCGCCCGCGGCTTCAGTGCGCAGACACTGCTGGAAGAACGTCGGACGCATGGCGCCCCATCATACCGGCTCGTCTGCCCTGACGAGAGCTCTAGGCGGCGCGGCGGTTTCGGTGCGACGATAGCGTCGGGGCGTGGGCATTCAAAGCATGGTTCGTGAACAAGCGTATCGCCGCGACCACCTGTGCGCCGGAGGACGCCGCCGGTTCACGCGCTGGATCGGCCGAATACGGCGCGCAGCCCGATTGCCGGGTGGCACCCTAACGAGGCATAGATGACCTTCACAGTATCGCCGCTGCTCCGCGTTCTGCGCGCCGCCGTGGCCATCGTCGCGGCGTTGGTCGTCGCGCCGGCGGCGCCGCGTGGTCAGGAGCTGCGGCGTTCGGTGTGGCTCGACGTGGCGGTTCGTCAGGCGCGACCGGACGACCGGCTCGCCGTCTGGATCTATTTCACCGACAAAGGGCCGGAGACGCGGGCCGCAGACGGTGTGAGTCCATCGTCGCGGGCGCTGGCGCGGCGGGCGCGTCGCGGTACGCCCACCGACACGACGGCGTTCGAAGACCGGCCGGTTGCGACGGGGTACGTGCTGCACGTGTCTCGCCTGGTCACGCGACTGCGCCACGAGTCACGTTGGCTCAACGCCGTGAGCGTCGAGGCTTCGGCGGCGGAGATTGCGGCCGTCTCGGCGTTGCCGTTCGTGTCGCGCCTCGACGTCGTCCGGCGCTACCGCCAGGTGCGCGATGAACACGTCGATCCACTACCGGCGTCAGGACGGACAGGCCTGCGTGGGCGGGATGCCGCCGACGAGCCGCTCGACTACGGCACCGGCCTCGATCAGGTGCGGCAGTTACGGGTGCCCGAATTGCACGCGCGGGGGCTGCACGGCGAGGGTGTGGTCGTCGCGGTGTTCGATTCGGGGTTCCCCAATCTCGCACACGAGGCGTTCCTGTCGATGTCGATCGTTGCCGAGCGCGATTTCGTCAATGGACGCGACTCGGTACGCGAGTCCACTCATTCACACGGCACGAACACGCTCTCCACTCTGGGCGGGTTCGCGCCAGGGCAGCTCATCGGACCGGCGTATGCCGCATCGTTCCTGTTGGCCGTGACCGAAGACGTGAACAGCGAAACGCCCGTGGAAGAGGACCACTGGGCCGCTGCGGCCGAATGGGCCGAACTGCTCGGCGCCGACGTGATCAGCTCGTCGCTCGGTTACCTCGAGTTCGACCTGCCCTTCACGTCGTACACCGACCGCGACATGGATGGGCAGACGGCAATCACGACCCGCGCAGCCGCGCGAGCCGCCGAACGTGGCATGGTGGTCGTGAACTCGGCGGGCAACGCGGGTCTCGACCCGGGACACAACACGTTGGGCGCACCGGCCGACGGTCTGCAGGTCGTGGCGGTAGGGGCGGTGACCCGCGCCGGCTCGCGCGCGGCGTTCAGCTCGGTCGGGCCGACGGCCGACGGCCGACTCAAGCCCGACGTGGCGGCGATGGGCGTCAACGTGAAGGTGGCACGGGACGTCGGCAACGGCTACGGTGTGGCGAGCGGCACCTCGTTTTCGTGTCCGCTCACCGCCGGCGTGGTGGCGCTCGTGTTGCAAGCGCATCCCGACTACACCGTCGATCAAGTACGGAGCGCCCTGCGCGACACGGCCAGTCAGGCGGGCGCGCCAGACAACCTGCTCGGGTGGGGCGTCGTCGACGGCGTGCGAGCCGTGGAGGCGTCGGTGCCGGCCGCGCTGCGCGTCGGCGGGCGTCGCCCGCCAAATTGAGAGACCGCGGAAAGGTGGTGCGCCCGGCTGG
>JANORI010000537.1:0-4402 GCA_031415235.1 Acidobacteriota bacterium
CGTTGCGGCTGTTGAGGAAGCAGCCCATCTCCAGGCCATGTTTCGCGAGGGCTTCGCCGATGCGCGCCTGCTCGGCGATCGGGCGCGACTTGAGGAGGTTGTCCTGCACGCCGGCGAAACCCAGTTCCGCCATGTAGCGAATCTGCTCCACCGGCTCGCTGACGGCCGCGCTCGGATCCTTCTTCACCAGACGGTGCCGGCGCAGATAACGGAACACCATGGGCTCGCCGATGGCGATGCTGTAGTCGACGAAGCTCAGGCCGCCGTAGCCGGCGCGTGGATCGTCCACGCGCGGCTCGTAGTTGCCGTCGGGCAGCTCCACCATCGACACGTGCTCGCGCAGCGTGACCGAATCGGCCGTCGGGGTCACGCTGGCGACCGTGCCGCTGAACAGGGTGCCGCCGAAGCCGCCACCACCACCGCCACCGCCTGGGACCGCGCCGATCGGTGCCGGCCCCTGCTGCGGGCCGAGCCCGCCACGCCCGGCCACGGCGTCGTTGCCGAACGTGAGCGTCACATCCACTTCGGTGTTCTTCGGGAAGCCTCTGGTGTTGGGCAGATAGAAGGCGCTGCGGTTGCGATCCACACGGTAGGTGCCGGGACGCAGGCCGCCGGCGGCGCCGTGGATATCGCGCAGGAAGAAGTCGGTGGCATCCACCAGCAGCGTGCCGTTGGTCTCGGCCGCAATCGCGAAGCCCCACAAAATGGACGTGGCGAATGAGTCCTCGACCGACTTGCGCTCGAGCACATTCGGGCTGCTCGACCGAAACGACTGGTTGCCCTGCACGAGCATCACGCGCGGGCCCACGCGCTGGAACTTCACGATCTTCCCTTGGCCACCCTGGCCGCGATCGAGCCCGAGGTCGTTTGACCCGAGCCCCGCCGAGAGCCCGGTCGACAGCAGGAACTCCGTGTCGAGGCGCGGGATCTCGAGCAGCATCGCGCCGGCGCGCTCGTCCCAATACAGCGGGAAGTAGCCATCGATCTTGCGCAGGCCGGCGGTGCGGTCGGCCACCGTGGCCATGGGGCCAACCGCCGGGCGCGCCGGGGTGGCCTGCTGGGCGTCGAGCGCCGTCATGGCCAGAAGCAGGGCAACACACAGGGAGACACTCATTCTCGACATCAGGTCAGTCCTCGCGCCGCCAATTCTACCCTTGGTGGATCCCATCGACCTCGACACCCGGCGCGCATACAATCCATGAGCGCCCCAAGCCGGCGTGAACCCGTGGCGCGAGGACCGTGGAGCGTGGCGCGGCCACGCGGTTGTACGTCGGGTAGGAGACATCATGATGAAGAGCATTCTCAGTTTGACCGCGGCCCTGGCCGTAGCAATCCCCACGAGCCTGGCGGCGCAGACCGCGGGCATCGACGCGCGCATCGCCGAAGCGGTGCAAATTCTGCCGTCCGACCTGCGCGCGGGCGCCACGGTGGTCAGCTACGACACCGCCACCGGCGCACGTCGCGTGCTGCGCGAGGGCACCAACTTCCTGGAATGCCAGCCGAGGGATCCGGCCGACGGCTTCGCGCGCTGCTATCACAAGATGTTTGGGCCGAGGCGCGACCTCGAGGCCAAGCTCAAGGCCGAGAAGAAGACCGAGGCCCAGATCAGCGAGGCCGTGGCCGCCGCCGTGAAGGCTGGCACGCTCCCGCCCTCGCCACCAGGGATGATGTCGTATCGCGACTACGACAAGCGCGATCGCATTCAAGACCTGTGGGTGATGTCGCTGCCCAACGCCACGCCGGAATCGGTGGGCGTCTCGATCGAGAGCCAGCGCAGCGCCGCCCTCGAAGGGCGCGGCCTGCCGTGGATGATGCTGCCCGGTACGCCCGGTGCGCACATCATGATTCCAATCAACCCGAAGCCCGCCAAGACGACCATCACCGATCAGGCGGCCGACCCGGTCACGCAGGCCACACTGCCGCTGCCCCTGGACATGCGCGCCGGCGCCACCGTCTACACCTACGACACCAGCGGCGACCGCAAGGTGCTTCGGCAGGGCACGAACCCGATCGAGTGCATGCCGCGCGGCGACGACGGCTTCACCTGGTGCTACAACAAGTCGGGTGGGCCGCGCCGCGACTTCTCCGCCAAGCTCCGCGCGCAGAAGAAGACCGACAAGGAGATCGCCGAAGCGATGGCCGAGGCGACCAAGGCCGGCACGGTCGGCGCGACGAAGTTCGGCACGATGTCGTACCGCCTCTACGGCAAGACCGATCGCATCCAGCTGCTGTGGGTGCTGTCGGTGCCAGGCGCCACGCCGGAATCGGTCGGCGTGACGACGGCCAGCGCGCGCGAAGATGCGCTGGAGTTGCGTGGAACCCCATGGCTGATGCTCCCGGGTACCCCAGGCGCGCACATCATGATTCCGGTCAACAAGTAGGATCACGGCCCTGTCGACACGTGCTCCGGGCCCGCTCGTCCACACGGGACTCGTCCGCGCGCACGGCCTCGCCGCGCTCGTCACGCTGCTGGTTTCGGTGACGTTCGGCCTGGTCGCCGCCCTGCAGCTCGTTGCACCCGACGTGGGACGCGACGTGGCGTGGCTCGGATGGGGCCGGGTGCGCTACGCCCACACCCAGGGCATCATGCTCGGCTGGCTGGCCAACGCGTTCTTCGCGTTTCTCTACCACGCCGTGCCGATCCTCACCGGCCGTCCGGTGACGAGTGCCAGGCTCGGCGTCTGGTTGTTCGCCCTCTGGAACTTCGCCGTCATGCTGCCGGGCTGGGCCCTGGTGCTGGCGGGCGTCAGCCAGCCGCTCGAGTGGGCGGAGTTCCCGCTCGTGGTCGACGTGGTCGTCGTGGCGGCGCTCGTGCTCGCGGCGATCCAGTTCCTACCGGGGTTCTTCCAGCGCGGCATCGAGTCGATGTACGTGTCGAGCTGGTACATCATCGGCGCGCTGGTCTTCACGCTACTCTCGTACCCCATGGGCAACCTCGTACCGGAGTTGCTGCCCGGCGCGGCGGGCGCGGCCATCAGCGGCCTCTGGATTCACGATGCCGTGGGCCTCTTCGTCACGCCGATGGCGCTGGCCATCATCTACTTCGTGATTCCGGCGTCGACCGGACGGCCCGTCTTCAGCCACTTCCTGTCGATGCTCGGGTTCTGGCTGCTCTTCTTTCTCTACCCGTTGAATGGCACGCATCACTACGTGTTCTCGGTGATTCCGATGGCGGCGCAGCTGGCCGCCATCGTCGCCTCGACGCTCCTCGGCGTCGATGTGCTCATCGTGGTGACGAATCTGTTCCTGTCGATGCGCGGCGCGGGCGTGCTGCCGCGCGACCCCGCGCTGCGCTTTGTCTCCACGGGCACGGTGTTCTACGTGATCGTCAGCCTGCAGGGGTCGGCGCAGGCACAGATGTCCGTGAACCAGGCCGTGCACTTCACCGATTGGGTGATCGCCCACTCGCACCTGGCGATGCTGGGCTTTGCCAGTTTCGCCGCCGCCGGCGGTCTGGTGCATGCATGGCAGCGCATGGCCGATGCACCCTACAACGCGCGCGCCATCTCGTGGGCCTACTGGCTGATGGTCACGGGTCTGGTGGCGATGGTCGTCGATCTCACCGCCGCAGGGTTGGTGCAGGGGCAACTGTGGACCGTCGGCGCGCCGTGGATCGACTCGGTCGTGGCGTCGCGTCCGTACTGGGTGCTGCGGGCGTATGTCGGCCTGGTGCTGGCCTCCGGGTTCATCGCTTTGCTCGTGGGTCTCACGACGGGAACGCGCGGCGCCGGCATGGCGGTGCGGCCCTCGCGCACGCGCGACGAACACGACGTGGTGTCGCCGCGATCGACGCCCGTCACGGAGGCGCTGTGAGCATTCGCGCGGGGCGCGCTCTGCGCACGGCGTATCTCGTGGCCAGCGTGGCCGGCGTGGCGTTCTTCGCCCTGTCGGTCACACTGCTCGGGGTGTGGCCGGCACGCGTGCTCAACGAGCAGACCCGCGCGATGGCGCCCGAGCACCCGCTCGAGCCCACGACGAGTGAACGCCGGGGTCGCGCTATCTATGCCCGCGAGGGCTGCGCCTATTGCCACACGCAGCAGATCCGCTATCTGCACGCCGACATGACGCGCTTCGGCGCGCCGACGCTGGCGTGGGAAACGCGCCGGGACACGCCGCATCTGTGGGGCACACGGCGCATCGGACCCGACCTCAGCCGCGCCGGTGGCACGCGCAGTCTCGATTGGCAGTACGCCCACCTCTTTGCGCCGCGCGCGGTCGTCAGCGAGTCGGTCATGCCCGGATATCCGTCGCTCTTTGACGGCGCACCAGACCGCCCGCGCCAGGAGGCTCGCGATCTCGTCGGCTACCTGGACGCACTCGGCCGCGCCCGCGCCCTGGCCGGTCCCGAAGGCGAGGCCCATGCGCGCGAGGGCTGCGACTGTCCCGACGACGAAATGGCCCA
>JANORI010000538.1:0-6827 GCA_031415235.1 Acidobacteriota bacterium
GTTGAACACGCCTGGCGGCAGGCCGGCTTCTTCGTAGATCTCGGTGAGCAGGCAGGCCGTGGCCGGCACGAGCTCCGACGGCTTGAACACCACGCAGCACCCGGCCACGAGCGCCGGCGCCGACTTCCACACCGGAATCGCCCACGGGAAGTTCCACGGCGCAATCAGCCCAACGACGCCCATCGGCTGGCGCAAGGTGTAGGCGAAGCAGTCGCGCGCTTCCGATGGCAGCGTCTTGCCGTGCATGCGGAAGCCCTCGCCGGCGTAGTACTCCAGCAGCGAGATGCCCTTGGTGACCTCGCCCTTGGCTTCCTTGAGCACCTTGCCTTCTTCACGCGTGAGGGTGCGGGCGATCTCGTCGGACCGGCGGCGCGCGATCTCGGCGGCGCGCCACAGCACGCGGCCACGTTCCGGTCCGGGCGTCTTCTTCCACCCACGCCAGGCCGCGGTGGCGGCATCGATGGCCTTCCGCACATCGGCGGCCGTGGCCAGCGGAAACTCGCTGATCACGTCACTGGTGTCGGCGGGATTGATGTTCTGCGTGACTTCGCCGGAAGGGTGGTACCAGGTGCCGTTGACGTAGGAGCCGGTGTGCATACGGGTCTCACACTAACACGCGACGCCCATGAACCTTCGCCCGGGCGATCCCGTCCAAGTCTGCGGGGAGGCTCGCCATGCACTCGCTCGTCAGCCACATCCGCCACGGCGTTCGCCTGCTCGTCAGGCGACCCGGCCTCGCCGTCACTGCCGTCACCGCGCTGGCGCTCGGGATCGGCCTCACGACCACGATGTTCAGCATCGTCTACGTCGCGGCGATCCGGGGGCTTCCCTTCGAGGATGCCGACGAGCTCGTCGCCCTCTTCCGGAATCGCCCGGCACAGGGCGCAGATTTCATGGGGGTCGCCATCCACGACTTCGAGGACTGGCGCGCGCAGCAGACCAGCTTCGAGGACATCGCGGCGTATTACGCCGAGACCGTGAATGTCGGCGGCACGGAGGGCACGCCCATTCGCTACCTCGGCGCCTACTCCAGCGCCCACCTGTTCGACGTTCTGCGGGTGCGGCCGATGCTCGGTCGCACGTTCCGGCCGGAGGAGGATCAGCCGTCCACCCCGCCCGTGATGATCCTCAGCTATCGCGCCTGGTTGGACCGCTTCCAGGGCGATCCGGCCATCATCGGGCGGACCGTGCGGGCCAATGCCGAAGTGACCACGATCGTCGGGGTCATGCCGGAGACGTTCGGGTTTCCACAGCAGATGGATGCCTGGCTGCCCCTGCGGATCGACCCGCTGGCCTTCTCGCGCAGAGGTGGTCCCGCCTTCGAAGGCACGCAGCTCCAAGCCGTCGCCCGGCTCGAGGACGGGGTGGCCCTCGAAGCGGCGCGCGCTGAAATGGCGACGATCGCGGGACGTCTGGCCAGCACCTACCCCGAGTCGAACCAGGGCATCGGCGTGACCGCGATACGCCAGGTCGATCTGTTCCTCGGCCCGGAGGCCAGGGCCATGCTCTATACGATGCTGGGGGCCGTATTCGGCGTCCTGCTCGTCGCGTGCGCGAACGTCGCCAACCTCCTGCTGGCGCGCACGGCCGTCCGCAGCAAGGAGATCGGCATACGCACGGCCCTGGGGGCCAGCCGCGGCCGGACCATCGGGCAGCTGCTGGCCGAGACGCTGGTACTGGCTGCGGCCGGGGCCGGCGCGGGGCTGGTCGTGGCAAAGATCGGCATCGATTTCTTCAACGCGGGCCTGGCCACGCAGGAGATGCCGCTGTGGTTCGTGGCCACACTGGACCCCGTGGTCATCGCGTTCGTGGTCGGGCTGACCGTCCTGTCGACGCTGATGGCGGGCACCATCCCGGCGTTGCGCGCCTCGCGGACCAATCTCGCCGAGGTGCTGAACGACGAGACGCGTGGCTCCTCGAGCATGCGCATGGGCCGCGTCAGCAAGGGCCTGGTGGTGGCGCAGCTGGCCGTGTCCTGCGGCCTGCTGGTGGCGGCGGGCCTGATGATTCGCACCGTGGTCAACATCGCGCGGTTCGACTACGGGTTCGCCACGGCCAACGTCTTCACCGCGCGCCTGGGCCTGTTCGAGAAGGACTACCCCACGAAGACCGCGCAATTGCAGTTCTACGACGCGCTGACCGAGCGCCTCGAGGGCCGGCCGGGCGTCCGCGCCGTGGCCTTCACGTCCGACCTGCCGGCGCGCGGCAGCAGCCAGCGGCAGCCGGTCACCATCGACGGCGTGGCGTATCCGACCGATCAGGATCACCCGCTTGCCAGTCGCGTCGTCGTCACCTCGGGCTACTTCGACATCGTCAACGTGAAGCCCGTGCGCGGACGGGCGTTCACGCGCGCGGACGGTCCGGGCTCCGAGCCCGTGGCCATCGTCAACGAGCGCTTCGCGCAGTTGCTGCTGCCCGGGCGGGATCCCCTCGGCACGCGCATCAAGCTGGGGCCGGACGACGTCCCCTGGCGGCGGATAGTGGGCGTCGTGCCCGACCTGCACCTGGGTGGCGCCGTCGGCGCCGTCAACCCGCGCAACGAGGGCGTCTACATCCCGCTGTCGCAGAACGTCATCAACTTCATGAGCCTGGTGGTGCGCACCGAACAGGCACCAATGACCTACACGGCCACCATCCAGGGCCAGGTGAACCAGATCGACCCGGCCCTGCCGCTCTACTGGGTGCGATCGCTTGCCGACCAGTACGCGCTCGACACCTGGTTCTACCGCGCGTTCGGGACGCTGTTTGTGGCCTTTGGTGTGGCAGCCTTGGCCATGGCCACGATTGGGCTCTACGGGATCATGTCGTTCTCGGCGCGGAATCGCACGCGCGAGATCGGCGTCCGGATGGCCCTCGGCGCGGGCGCTCACACGGTGATGCTGATGATCGTCCGACAGGGCGTCTGGCAACTGGTCGGCGGGCTCGGCCTTGGGCTGGCGATCGCGGCACTCCTCTCGCGCGGGCTCGGAATTCTGCTCTTCGGGGTGCAACCGTGGGACCCGGCGATCTATGCCGCGGTGGTCCTCACACTGGGCGGCGCCGGCCTGGTGGCGTGTTTCATCCCGGCGCGGCGAGCGGCGCTCGTCGACCCGGTAGAGGCCCTGCGCTACGACTGAGGGCGCAGGCCCAGGACGCCATGGCGTCGTGCCCTGAAGCGGAAGACGGCTCGGGTCCATTCCCGCCCACGCCGCACACGACCGCGTCGGCATCCCGATAGTGAGCGCGCGCATCTCGGGGTCGGGGTGGTCCGAACACTTCCGAACACTTACAATCACACGCGTCATGAGCCCAGCCGTGGTGGCGGTCATCGCGATGTACGCGGCCTTCATGGCGGTGGGCTGGACGGCGTCGCGCCGGGCGCGCGACGGCACCGCCGCCGACCTGATTGTGGCCGGACGGACGATGCCGCTCTGGGTTGCCGCGCTCACGATGACCGCCACGTGGGTCGACGGCGGCTACCTGCTCGGCACGACCGAGGGCGCCTACAAGTCGTCGCTACAGCTCGGGTTACAGGGCGGAGTGTGCTTTGGTCTGAGCCTGATCCTGGGCGGCCTCTTCTTTGCCGGGACCATGCGCCGCCTGGGCTTCACGACGCTCATCGACCCGCTGGAAGCGCGCTTCGGCGCGCGCTGGGCCGCCGTGCTGTTCCTGCCTGCGCTGGCCGGCGAGCTGTTCTGGAGCGCGGAGTTGCTCGTCGCCCTCGGCGCCACGTTCGGGGTGTTGCTCGACATGCCGCTCACGACGGCGATCCTGCTGTCGGCCATCGTCACCACGGCCTACACGATGCTCGGTGGGATGTGGTCGGTCGCCTACACCGACATCCTGCAGCTCGGCCTGGTGGCGCTCGGCCTCGCCGTCGCGCTGCCGTACGTGCTCGACGCGGCCGGCGGCCTCACCCACGCGTGGACGGCGTACGTCACGGCGCGTCCCGACGGCGCGGCCATCTTTCCGCCGTCGCATCCGGATTCCCCGTTGTGGGCGGGCGGCGCGATCTTCACCTGGTGGGATACGTCACTGATGCTCGTGCTGGGCGGCATCCCATGGAACTCGTACTTCCAGCGCGTGCTCTCGTGCCGCACGCCGCGCGACGCGTCGCGCCAGTCGATTCTCGCCGGCGGACTCACAATCGTGCTCACCGTGCCGCCGCTGCTGATGGGCATCGGTGCGTTTGCGTATCCGTGGCCGGCTGACGTGACGGCGCGACTGCAGATTTCGCCGGCCGACGCGATGCCGCTGCTCTTTGCGCACGCGGTGCCCCCGGCCATCGGCGTGCTCGGACTGGCCGCCATCATCGGCGCCGTCACATCGAGCTTCAGCTCGTCGATCCTCTCAGCCGGCTCGATGCTGAGCTGGAACTGCGTGAAGCGCCTGGCGTGGCCGTCGGTGCCGGTCGTGCAGATGCGCCGGGTCATTCGTGCCTCGATTCTGCTCTTCGGCGCGGTGGCAGCGGTGCTCGCGCTGAAGGTGCAGAGCGTGCAAGCGCTCTGGTTCTTCACGAGCGACCTTGTCTTCGTGCTGCTGTTTCCGCAGTTGCTCTATGCGCTCTTCGACCCCAAGGCGAACCGCACGGGCTCGATCGCGGCGTTTGCGGTGTCGCTCGTCGTGCGCGTGGGGGGGGGCGAGCCGCTGCTGGGCATTCCGCAGATCCTTCCCTATCCCGACGGGCTGCCGTTCCGGACCATCGCAGCGACCGCCGGCCTGGTGCTGCTACCGCTCATGTCCCGCGCGACCGGGCGCTGGGACCGGCCCCGACTGCTGCGCAACCCCGAGCGAAGCTGACCCGGGATCGCGTCAGCAGCGCGACGGCCAGGCTGTCGACCGCTACTCGAGCATGACCGGCGTCGTGGGCTCGTCGTCGGTGACCGTCAACTCCGCGTGCGCATCGAACATGCGGGCGCACGCGTTCCATCGCAGCAGCGCGTCGTCATTGTCGGCGGGTTTCAGCGACTCCGCCCGCTCGAACGAGCGCATGGCTTCACGCAGCAGGTCGCCGGCCGGGCGCGCCCGGCCAGGGCCCGCGCGCCGCAGCAGCGCCCGGGCTCGGCGCTCCGCCACCAGACCCCCGTAATAGAGACGCTCGTAATCGGACGGGAGCGTCGCCACGAGCTGTTGCGCGCGCGTCACGGCCCCGCGCTCGTAGTGGGCGAAGACGTCGGTCAACGACAGGATCAGCGTCGCTGTCGCGGCACGGTTGCCGGGATCCGCCGCCAGGATGTCCTCGCAGATGCTTCGCGCCTGCTCTGGCTCATTGAGCAGCCGATACCGCTCCGCCTTCGCAAGCGCACCAGGAATTGCCGAGATCGACAACCGTTTGAGTTCCAACATCGATCCCCCTGCTGCGTACGCTGCCGGCTATCCCGTGATCATCCTGAGGATCCGCGTCACCGGGTCGTAAAAGCGATCGACGACCCGCTCCTTGAGCGGGATGATCGCGTTGTCGGTGATGTGGATGTGCTCCGGACACACCTTGGTGCAGCACTTGGTGATGTTGCAGTACCCGATGCCGTGCTCGTCTTTGAGATCCTGCAGGCGGTCCCCGGTGTCGAGCGGATGCATTTCGAGCGCGGCAGAGTACACCAGGAAACGGGGACCGATGAACTCGTCGTGCTTGTCGTGGTCGCGCAACACGTGACACACGTCCTGACACAGGAAGCACTCGATGCACTTGCGGAACTCCTGCACGCGATCGACGTCTCGCTGCGTCATGCGCCAGGTGCCGTCGGCCGCATCCGGCTTCCGGGGCGCGAACTTCTTCAGCCCCTTCTTCACGCGGAAGTTCCAGGAGACGTCGGTGACCAGGTCCTTGATCAACGGGAAGGTGCGCATCGGCTCGACGGTCACCGGCTCATCGAGGTCGATCGAGTTCAGCCGGCTCATGCACATCAGCCGCGGCTTCCCGTTGATCTCCGCCGAGCACGAACCGCACTTGCCGGCCTTGCAATTCCAGCGGCACGCCAGGTCGGGCGCCTGCTCCGCCTGAATCTTGTGGACCGCGTCGAGCACGACCATCCCTTCGGAGATCTCGGTCGTGTAGTCCGTGAAGCCACCGTTGGTGGTGCCGGGCTCGCTTCGCCAAATTCGAAAGGTGGCCTGGCTCACTGCTTCTGCTCCTCGATGACCTTCGCCAGCTCCGCGGGGATGTCCTTCAGCGGCCGACGCGACACTTTCATCGAGCCGTCCGCGTGCCGCTCGGTTGCGATGTTGAAGGTGCCGAACTCGGCGACCTTGCCGGGATAGTCTTCGCGGAAGTGCCCGCCGCGGCTTTCCTTGCGCTCGATCGCCGAGAGCGCGATGGCTTCGGACACATCGAGCAGGTTCCGCAGATCGATGCAGGTGTGCCATCCCGAGTTGTACTCGCGGTGGCCATCGACGCCGGCCCGCGCCGCGCGCTCGTTGAAGCCCACCAGCTTCTGCACCGCTTCCTGCATCTCGCCTTCGTTGCGGACGATGCCGACCAGCGCCTGCATCGCGTCTTGCAGGTCCTGCTGCACCTTGTAGGGATTCTCGCCGGCGTTGCCACGCTCGAACGGAGCCAGCGAGGCCTTCAGCGCGCGGTCGAGCGCGTCGGCGTCCACCGTGGGCTGGGCGCTCATGCGCGCGAACTGGGCGGCGTACTCACCGGCCCGCTTGCCGAACACGATCAGGTCCGACAAGGAATTGCCGCCGAGACGATTGGCCCCGTTGATGCCCGCGGCGCACTCACCGGCCGCGAAAAGCCCCGGGATCGTGGACTCTTGAGAGTCGGCGTCGACCTTGATGCCCCCCATGATGTAGTGCGTGGTCGGCCCAACCTCCATCGCCGTGGTCGTGATGTCGAGGTCGGCCAG
>JANORI010000539.1:0-8631 GCA_031415235.1 Acidobacteriota bacterium
GGGTGCGACCAACGCCGGCGGCGTGGACCTGCCGCCCAACACCGTGAAGGCCACCGAGGGCTACTTCGTGCTCCGTGAGAATGGCCGCGTCGAGAGCTTCCAGCCCCACATGCACTTGCGCGGCAAGGCGATGTCGATGGAAGCGATTCTGCCCAACGGCGGCACGCAGGTGCTGAGCCATGTGGCGGACTTCAACTTCAACTGGCACAATTCGTACATCTATGCTCCGAATGCCGCGCCGCTCCTGCCCAAAGGCACGATCCTGAAGGTCACCGGTTGGCACGACAACACGACCGCCAACAAGGCGAATCCCGATCCCAACGTGTGGGTGGGCTACGGCGACCGCACGGTAGACGAGATGGCGCACGCGTGGGTGAACGTCACCTACATGAACGACGACGACTACCGGGCTGAGGTGAAGACGCGCCGCGAGGCGCTCGGCCTCACGACGAGCGAGCGCCAGCAGCAGTAGTCGCGTCCGCCGCCCGTCGACATCACCGAGGGTGCCGCCTCTTCCCGAGACCGGCACCCTTGCTTTTTGAGGAGGTTTCTCGTCATGCGCGTGCCACCACTGATCGCCGTCGCCGTCGTATCGATGGCCCTCACGCTTGGCGCCCGGCAGCAGACGCCGTCCCCTCCGCAAGGCATCCTCATGGAGCCTCTCGGTCAAGCGGGCGAGGCCGTCTTCCCAGCCTTTGAGGGTTGGGGACCCACCAAGGATGGTGGGCAGGTGCTGCTCGTCGGGTACTTCAACCGCAACAAGGGTCAAGAGCTCGACATTCCGATTGGTCCCGACAACCGCATCGAGCCGGGTGGCCCCGACTTCGGCCAACCGACACGCTTCCATCTGGGACGTCAGTACGGCGTGTTCGCCATCACGATTCCGAAGGACTTCGGCACGAAGAAGCTCACCTGGACGCTGCGCGCCAACGGACATACGTCCACGGTGTCGTTCTGGGCCAACCCGCAGTACTGGATCGACTTCTACAAGAACCTTGCAAACGGCAACGAGCCGCCGCGCATCCGGTTCTCACCCACCGGGCCGGAGGCGTTCGGTCCGCCCGTGCAGCGCGCGCTGCACACGCTGACCGGCGTGGTCGGGCGACCCGTGACGCTCACCGCATGGGCGGCCGATCAACCGCCCACGATTCACACCGAGGAAGGCGGCGGCGCAGCTCCACCTGCGCGGCGCCCGGCGCGTACGCCCGCTGAAGAGCCGCCACCCGCAATCATCGGCGGCCGCGTCTTTGCCGGCGGCCTGTCGGCGCCGGCCCCGGCTGGCGGCGGCGCAGCATCGCGAAGCAATGAGCGTCGTGGCGACTTCCGCATCATCTGGAAGAAGTTCCGCGGCCCCGGCGACGTGAAGATCGCCGACGAGGTCTTGCCGCTCGTGAACGACGGCGCCTCGACGAAGTTCGTCGAGGCCACGACCACTGCGACGTTCAGCGCCGCCGGTGAGTACTGGCTGCGGGCCGTCGTGAACGACAGCTCGGGCGACGGCGGCGGCGGCGATCAGTGCTGCTGGACGACGGCGCACGTCGTCGTGAACATCAAGTAGTGCCAAAGGCTGGTCGCCCGCAACGCGCGACCCCACGGTTCGCGTTGTTGCAATCGCGTGCGGCGGTTTAGCAGCCCGTGGTGAATAGTCAAGACGGCAGGCCCAGCCAACGCCCGGTCCCGACCAGGTCACTCCCGATCCGCAGCGACTGGCTCGCGGCGATCTCGAGCAAACATCCCGTAAAGCACCGGCAGCAGCAGCAGCGTCAGAGCCGTGGACGACAGGATGCCGCCAACCACAACCGTGGCCAGCGGCCGCTGCACCTCGGCGCCACGGCCCGTGGCTAGCGCCATGGGCAGGAACCCGAGCGACGCGACCAGGGCGGTCATCAAGACCGGGCGGAGCCGCGCGATGGCGCCTTGGAGCACCGCCTGCTCGAGCGGCTGCCCGTCCTCGCGCAGCTTGTTGATGAACGTGATCATGACCAGGCCGTTCAGCACCGCCACGCCCGACAGCGCGATGAAGCCCACGGCCGCGGAAATCGAGAAGGGGATGTCACGAATCCAGAGGAAGAACACGCCGCCAGTGAGCGCCAGCGGCACCCCGGTGAACACGAGCAACGCGTCGCGGGCGTTGCCAAACGTGGCGTAGAGCAGCCCGACAATCAGCAGCAAGGCCACCGGCACGACAATCTGCAGGCGCTGTCGGGCGGAGATCAGCTGTTCGAATTGCCCGCCCCAGGCTGTCCAGTAGCCCGGTGGAATGGCGACGCCGTCGCGAATACGCAGTTCGGCCTCGGCGACGAACGAGCCGATGTCGCGGCCACGGACATTGGCGGTGACCACAACCCGCCGTTTGCCGTTCTCGCGGCTCACCTGGTTGGGGCCAGGGGCCACCTCGAACTCCGCGACGGCACCGAGCGGCACGAAGCCGCCGATGGTCCCGGCGGGAACGACGTCGCGGCCTGCGGCAGGCGCGCCAACGGGCAGTGGCACCAGGATCCGTTTCATCTGGTCGATGTCGGCGCGCAAGGCATCGGGCAGTCGCACGACGATGTCGAACCGGCGATCGCCATCGAACACCTGGCCGACGGTCTTTCCGCCGATCGCCACCTCGATGACGTCCTGCACGTCGGCCACGTTCAAGCCGAGACGCGCCATCTCGGCACGCTTCAAGTGAATGGTCAGCACCGGCAGGCCGGTGGTCTGCTCGACGGTGGTGTCGGCCGCGCCTGGCACGGCTGCCAGCACGGCCTCGATCCGCGCGCCGACCTCGGCAAGGACCTCGATGTCGTCGCCGAACACCTTCACCGCGACGTCGCTGCGCACGCCGGCGATGAGTTCGTTGAAGCGCATCTGAATCGGCTGGATGAACTCGTAGTTGTTCCCCGGAATCAGCGGCAGGTCCTGCTGGAGCTGTGCCACCAGGTCCGCTTTCGGCCGATCCGGATCCGGCCACGACTCGCGCCGCTTCAACATCACGTAGGTATCGGCCACGCTGGGCGGCATCGGATCGGTCGCGATCTCGGCGGTGCCGATCTTCGAGAACACGTAGTCCACTTCCGGATAGGTCTTGAACTTGCGCTCGAGGGTGTGCTGCATCTCGATCGCCGTCGTCAAGCTGGTGCCGGGAATGCGCAGGGCATGCACCAGCAGGTCGCCCTCGTCGAGGCTGGGCAGGAACTCGCTGCCCAGGCGCAGCGCCATGGCGCCGGTCACCAGCATCAGTGCGCCTGCCACCGCCATCGTGGCGAAGCGATGGCGCTTCGCCGTCATCAGCGCCGGCCGATAGGCGCGCTCGGCCCACCGGACCACCGGACTCTCGCGTTCGGAGACGTGGTCGGTCACGAACAGCGCCACCGCGGCGGGCACGAACGAGAACGACAGCACAATGGCGCCCAGCAGTGACGCGAGCACCGTTAACGCCATCGGGTAGAACATTTTGCCCTCGATCCCCGTGAGCGTCAGGATCGGCAGGTAGACGATCATGATGATCAGCTCGCCAAACATCGTGGCGCGGCGGACTTCACGCGAACCTTCGAACACCGTCTCGAAGCGCTCCGCCCTGGTGAGCAGACGTCCGAGCTGCTGCTGGCGCTCGGCCAGGCGGCGCATGCAGTTCTCGACGATGATGACCGCGCCGTCGATGATGATGCCGAAGTCGAGGGCACCCAGGCTCAGCAGGTTCCCGGTGATGCCCCATTCCACCATGCCGGTAATCGTGAGCAGCATCGAGAGCGGGATGACGCAGGCCGTGATGAGCGCGGCACGCATGTTCCCCAGGAACACGAACAGCACCACCACGACCAGCAGCGCGCCGAGCACGAGGTTGTGGCTGACGGTCTCGATGGTGGCATCGACCAGCGTCGTGCGGTCGTAGACCGTCTTCGCCACGACGCCGGGCGGCAGGGTCCGGTTGACCTCCTCCATTTTGGCCGCGACGCGTTGGGCGACGATCCGGCTGTTCTCGCCCATCAGCATGAAGACCGTCCCGAGCACCACCTCCCGGCCGTCTTCGGTCGCGGCGCCGGTGCGCAGTTCGCTGCCGAAGACGACGTCGGCGACCGTCGCGAGATAGACGGGCGTTCCCTGGTGGGTTGTGACGACGATGCGCTTGATGTCGTCGAGATTCTCGACTTGGCCAGGTGCGCGAATCAGATACTGCTCGCCGCGCCGCTCGATGTAGCCGGCACCAATGTTGGTGTTGTTGCGCTCCAGTGCCGCGAGGATGTCGCGGAACGACAGGCCGTAGGCGCGCAGGGTCTCAGGATGGGGGGTCACATGGAACTGCTTGGTGAAGCCGCCAATGGTGTTGACGTCGGCCACACCGGGCACCGTCTTCAACTGCGGCCGCACGATCCAGTCCTGGATGGTGCGCAGGTCCATCCCTGAATACGGTTGTCCGTCGGCGTTGGTCGCCCCTGGCGCGGCCTCCACGGTCCACAGGAAGATCTCGCCAAGGCCGGTCGCAATCGGCCCCATGGCCGGCTCGACCCCTTGGGGCAGTCGGCCCTTCACTTCCTGGATGCGCTCAGCGATCAGCTGCCGCGCGAAGTAGATGTCGGTGCCGTCCTCGAAGATCACGGTGACCTGCGACAAGCCGTAGCGCGAGATCGACCGTGTCTCCTCCAAGCGCGGCAGACCCGCCATCGCGGTCTCCACGAGATACGTGACGCGCTGCTCGGCCTCGAGCGGCGAGTAGCCAGGCGCCTCGGTGTTGATCTGCACCTGGACGTTGGTGATGTCGGGCACCGCGTCGATGGGCAGCCGGGTGTAGTTGTACAGGCCCAACAGGGCCACCGCGCTCGTGGCGACCATCACCAGCCAGCGCTGGCGAATCGAGAACTGCAGAATCCGTTCGAGCATGTGATCGCGTCCTTAGTGGTCGTGCGTGGCGCCGAGCTTGCCGATTTCCGCCTTGACGGCGAAGCTGTTCGCCGCGGCGTACTGATTGCCGACCTCGAGACCGCTCAACACCTCGACCCACTGGCCATCGGTGCGTCCGAGCTCGAGCGGACGGGCCTCGAACCAGTCGCCGAATTTCACGAACACCACCTGCCAGTCACGGAACGTCTGGATGGCGTCGACCGACACGGCGATCGGCACCGTCGTCTGCTCGCGCACGAGCGTGACGGTCACGAACAACCCGGGCCGCCACTGGCCGCTCGGGTTAGGCAGGCTGAGCCTGGCCGTGGCGGCGCGTGTCTCCGCACCGACCACCCGGCCGATGAAATCGATACGGCCGGTGGCCTCGGTGTCGAGATCGGTCGAGGCCACGACGGCCTCCTGCCCTTGACGCACGGCGCCGAGATCCCTGGCATTGACCGACACCTCCACCCAGACGGCCGACAGATCGGCAACCGTGAAGATCAGCTGGTCCGCTGAGACCGCTTCGCCCATCGTGACGTCACGGTCGACGACGGTGCCCTCGAGCGGTGATCGGATCTCGTAGCGGGGCAGGCTGTCTCTGGGCTCGGCGGCAATCCCCGGCAGCGACGAGGCGGGCACGCCGAGGGCGATGAGCTTCTGGGCCGCGAGGTCCTCAGCCAGCTCGGCCTCCTCGGCCTCGCGCCTAGCCTGCAAGTAGTCCCGTTCCGCCGAGATCTTCTTCTTCCAGAGGCCGTCCTCTCGCTCCAGAGCGCCGCGCGTGAATTCGACGTGGTGCGACGACTCGATGAACGCGACCTTGGCATCGGCCAGCTCGCGGCTGTTGAGCACGGCCATGACCTCGCCCCGCCGCACGCGGTCGCCGGCCTTCTTGTGCACCCGCAGCACGACGCCGGGCAGCAGCGGCACGACGTGCGCTTCCCGCGTCGCGTCGGCCTTGATCTCGCCGGGTAGTTCGATCACCGTCTGCATGAGGCGAGGTCCGACGCTGGCGACCACGATGCCGGCGCTCTTCACCTGATCGGCTCCCAGTTGCACCTTGCCCTCGATCTGTGAGTACGTCCACGCGTGCTGACGGCCCTGGCGTAGCGCCGACACCTTGACGTCGAAAGAATGCGGCTCCTCGACCACCGCGGTACCGCGCAGATAGTCGGCTTCGGGGGTGAACGCGATGCGATCCACGCGTCCGCCCAGCCGGTGTAGTTCGACGACCAGCTCTACCTCCGACGGCGGCACCGGCTGCCCCGCGGCACTCAGGGGATACACCCGGAACTGCGGCGGCACGCCGGTCTCGTAGATGGTCATCTCGAGTTGCAGGCCGTCGTCGGACAGCAGCCGGGCGCCATGGGGACCGCGGGGATAGTCGAGCGGCCCCGGCGCCTCGGTGCCCTCGGTGGCGGCGCCGCCTGGTGCCGTGCGCAGGATCGCCGCGGCGAGTGCCATGCCGATGGCAAGGATGAGCGCGACAAGAGCGACTGTCTTGGTGTGCATGATGTCTACCTTCCCGGCGTGGCCGGCGCGGCGGTGGCGTCGGCGAGCGGCGCACCAATCAGGCGCTCCACCTCGGCGACGGCCGCGAGGTAGTCCGCCAGTGCCTGCACGTGCTGGCTCCCCGCCCCAATCAATGCGCGCTGCGCATCCAGTACGTCCTGCAATCCGAAGCGGCCGAGCCGGTAGCCTTCAGTGACCGCCTCGAAGGCCTGCTGCGACCCGGGCACGGCCACCGTGCGCAGGATGGCCTCCTCGTCGTGCGCACCGGCGAGGGCCGCATACGCGTCGGTCAGGCCCGCGACGATCTGGAGATGCACGGCCCGGCGGTCCTCTTGGCCTCGGGCAAGACGACGGCGCGCTTCCTCGATGCCATCACGGTTGCGATCGAACCATGGCACCGGGATCGACGCCCCCACGACGACGGCGTTGCTGTCGACGGCGGTGAACCGCCGGTAGCCGGCACTCAGCGTGACGTCGGGAACGCGTCGAGCCCGCTCGACCGCAAGTACCGCCTCGCGTTGGGAGATCTCGGCGGCCCACCGGGCCAGGTCCGGGCTCTGTGCGAGGCGGGCGATGAGCGTCGCCACCGCCGGCAGGGGCGGCGGCTCCGCGCGGAACTCGCCCAGCACTTGCGGGAAGAGAGCCGTCTCGCTGCCCCAGAGCAACGCGAGCCGGACGCGGCTGGCGTCGAGCCGCCGCCGCGCCCGCGCCGATTCGACCTGGACCGCGGCGAGGGCTACCGTGGCACGCGTCTCCTCGATGGGCGAGGCGACGCCTGCGGCGACTCTGTCTCCTACGCTCCGCCGTACTTGGTCGACGACCGCGGTGGTGCGAGCCGTCAGGGCGACCGCCTCCTGGGCGGCCAGCACATCGGTCACGGCCTGGCTGACCGCGGTGAAGACATCGATTCTGGCGGCCTCGTAGTCCCAGGCGGCCAGTTCACGCTCACGCGTTGCCAGCGCCTGCCGGGCGGCCCGCTTGCCGCCGAGTTCGATGAGTTGACTCAGTTGCAGCGTCGCCTGGCCCTGGACCGGCTCGTTCACGCCGCCGCCCGCCAGTTTTCTGGCACCGAAGTCTTCCAACTGCAGGCCAACCGTTGGATTGGCAATCCGGCCCGCTTGCAGCACCCGGGCCTCGCGGGCGCGAATCTCCCACGCAAAGCCGGCGAGTCGTGGGTTCTGCAGCAGGGCCAGCGCCACGGCATCGCGAAGCGACACCGGCCCGGTCGGGTTCTCTAACGCCGGGGTCTCCGACCGGGGTGGCGCCTCTGGGTCTGGCATGAAGGCGGGCAGCCCCCGGCCGAGCGGTCGTTCCTTGACGCGCGCCGGTGTGGTCTGCGCGGGTAACACTGAGCCGAAAGCGATGAGGGCCGCGATGGGCATCGCAAGGCGGACCACGGCCGTGCGCGAGCGATGGCGAGCGACGCCAACACCAAAGGGCATGACTCTCCCTCGGACGAAAAACGAACAGGCGGAAACGTTACGGCTGCGACGTGCGCAGCGGCGGGCTGGAAAGCCCTAGACGGGAGGCGCGCGGGGGGGAGAGAGGCGAAGCGGAGGCCCGTGGGCCGGCCGAACGTCAACCGCAGCGATGCGCCCAACCGTTCGAGCGAGCGGCGCAACCGGCATCACCACAGCAGCCGGCAGTGGAGGCATGAGGTCGAAGTGCCGTTCACTGACGTACGTCGGCTCGAGGGTGCTGACGTGGTGATGATCCCCGTGGTTGACCGCCGGACCGTGGTGATCGACCGCGTGTGCTAGCACATGGCGGTGCAGCGTCTGGAGGCCCGAACCGGACGCGTGCGCGTGAGCCGCTGGCGCCGCGGTGACTGCCACCGTAGCTGCGAGGGCGCAGAGCGCAACGACGAGGCGCACCGATCGAACTTTCAGCAAGGGTAGAAGCCTAGCGACGAACGGTCAAGCGTGTCAAGAACTATGCCTACTGTTTGTCAAGGCTCACCGTCGCGCGCCTGCGACGTCATTACCGCCGAAACGCGTACTGCACCTTCATGACCAGTTGGTTCGAATCGAGCTGCCAGCGGTCGACCAGCGACCGGATGTTGTGGTTGTAGACCACGAACAGGTCGGCCTCCGGCCGGAACGTCCACCGCAGGCGGCTGTTCACCCCGACGGACTTCGTGATCGTGTCGTACTGCACGTAGCTCGAGACCGACAAGTCAGGCGACACGTTGAGTCTGAGACGGTTCCCCAGCAGGGTCTGAGTGAAGTCACCCGACGGGAGCCGCCCCATGTTCCG
>JANORI010000540.1:0-4852 GCA_031415235.1 Acidobacteriota bacterium
GGTGGGGCCCGGGCGGGCGCCCGGGACACGCCCGGCGCCCCCCGCTCAAAGGTGGTTTGGGGCGGCCCCGCGGGGCTCCCCGGGGGCGTGGGGGGTGTTTCCCCCCCCCCGCGCCAGGTTGATGTTGGGCAGCGCCTGAGCCGAGACGCCCATGGGGGTCAGCAGCAACGCGCAGAGCGTGGCGAGCACCAGTTGTTGCATGGGCACATGCTACTCGCAGTCGGCCCCGGGCGGCGGCCCGATCGCGGCCGCGGAACGGGGCGCTCGCTGCTCGGCTACCCGAGCGGGCCGCGCCAGCCCGCGGTGCGTTCGAGCGCGGTGGCAAGCGCCGCCTGCTGGCGCAACAGCCGCATCAGTGATTCGTGATCGACGCCCACCCACGGCGACATCAGGTGCTGCAGTTGCCCCTCCTGCACCCAGACCCTGCCATTCACCCACGGCGTGTCGAAGAAGGCGGTGACCGCGGCGCGGGTCGGCTGGTCGAGCCAGCCGGCACGCACCGGCACGCCGTCCTGGCGCAGCATGAAACGGCCATCGAAGGCGGCGTCGCCGGTGGCGAGCGGCAGTGGACCGAAGAACGTCGGCAGGCGCCCGAGCAGAACCTCGATCTGATAGACCTCCCACCGGCTGCCCGCGATCGCCGTGGACGTGATGAGCAGGTGACCGCTCGGCCCGCGGTAGCTGGAGCCGCGGCCGCTCGAGCGCAGCTCGCGGCGCACCTCGAACCGGCGTCCCTCGACCTCGACCGTGAACCACTCGGTGAACGCGTCCCGGCTCGTGGTGGTGGCACCGGCTGCCGAGGCCAGTGCAGCGAGCCGCGCGGCGTGGCGCCGCCGGGTGACGCCGGGCGACACCACCATGACCAGGAACGTGAACACGAAGAAGCCCACGCCGATCTGCGCCCAGAACGGCATCGCCTGGAAGGCCGGCAACAGCTCTTGCCAGAACATCGCCGAAATTCTACGTGCGATCCGGGAAGTCCACGCCGGAGCAGTTTTTGTTCCATCGCGGCATCGCGGCGCCGATCTTTGTCGCGGGTTGGCGTCGGCGCGGCACGGATTTCAGAGGTCTGCACACTTCCGATGCTGGCATCGTCGTTGCTATTGACGCGGGCAGGGGTGGGTCGGGGAGCGAAGGCCATCGGGCACATGTCCACGGCGGCCTGGTCGCTCCTCGCCCTGCTCCGGCCAATCGTTCAGACAGGCGGCGTCGCTGCTTACGCGTCTAGCCCCCTCGTTACGGCTTGGGGCGTAGGTGCGGCAGGTTCGCCTGGCTGTTCTCGTTGCAGACGTACTCGATCAGCTCCCCGTCGGGCAGCAGCTCCTGCGCTTGCGTGTAAGTGAGCGGCCTCGTATACATCGTGGGGTCGTCGATCGTGATTTCAATGTCCATGTGACCCACGTCGCGACGCCTGAAGCGTTCGGTCAGCTTCATCACCTCGCTGTGCGGGTGGCCGCTGCCGTCGAGCCATGTCTGGTCGGTGAAGCCGGCCGTACTGACCACCAGCGTGTCGCCGTCCCACCGGCCGACCGAATAGCCCAACCACGCAGGCTGAGGATCCGTTGGAAGCGGCCGGCCGTCCGTGAAGATCTGCCGGAACAACGTCTGCGACTCGTACAGGATCACGACGAGGCCCGGCGTCTGCACGATCTTGTAGGGATGCGTGTAGGCATCGAGCCGGGGCACCCCGAGCGGGAGGCACTGGATCGACGGGTTGTCGCGATACAGGTTGTCGCCACGCGCTTTGTAGGTCACGGCGGCCGCGGGACGCATCAACGTGTCTGGCGCCGGCATGTCGATCATGAGGTTGACCATGTACCGGGGCGCGATGATGCCTTCGATGCCGCCGGCCGCACCGGGCGCGTCGCGCCGCGATTGCCACACGCCCGAAAGGGCCGGTCTGCCGTCGGCGGTCCGCGGCGTCGGCGCATCCAGCTTCGGCTTCCCGTCGGCGCCGTGCGGGATGCCCGGCTGAGCATGTCCGAGCCACTGGCTGCTGCCGGAGGTTGCCATCGCCGCCACGAGCATCGCCGTGGTCGCCACCGTCCACAGGTACCGGTTGGTCATCTGGCCGCTCCCGTCCATCGCCGTCGGATCATTGCGGTTGGCTCGATGCCGCGAAGAGACGCTGGCCAGTACTCGTGAGCGTCACTGCCCGGGCGTTCGCCGTATGGCTTCCGTCTCTGGCCAGGAAGCCGTCGACCGACACCAGGTCGCCGATCTTCATCGCCGTGCGCGTCCACCCGGCTCGAATCAGCCCATTCGGACTGCCCATCTCGAGGCCCCAGTTCGCGGCTGCCGAGCCCTGGCCCTTCACATCGATGTAGAACCACACGTGCGGGTTCCGCCACTCCAGCCTGGTGACGGCGCCGCGCATCGTGACGGGCTTCTTGATGTCGAACTCCGCCGCGAACGAGTGGTGCGCGGGCGCGGGGACGGCAGCGCAGAGCCACGCTGCAGCGACGAGCAACACGAACCTAGCCTTCATCGGTGCCTCCCAGCTCGAACTCGCTCCACTTATACCTCACGCGGCGGCGATGTGCGCCGCCGGGCTCGCCCGTGGTGCAGGTCCACCGGCATTCGACCGTCGAAGCATCAAGCGCTGCTTACGCGTCGGCGCGATCGCTCATCGCCGTGAGCAGGCCCACGGTGAGTACGATGCAGGCGCCTGGGAAGAGCGCCAGCCACGGCTCGGTCGTCATGGCGCTCTGCGCCTGATACAGCATGCTGCCCCAGCTGGCAGCGGGCGGCTGCACGCCCACGCCGAAGAAGCTGAGCGCGGACTCGACGAGAATCGCGCGTCCCACCGCGAGCACCGCGGCAGTACGGATGGCGCCCGACGCGTTCGCGAGCAGATGCCGCCAGAGGATGCGCAGGTGCCCAGCGCCCAACGCGCGCGACGCGAGCACGAACTCGCTGCCGAGCAGCGATCGCACGGTGGCACGCGTGACCCGAGCGGTCTCCATCCACCCCACCACCCCCACCAGCACCACCAGCGCCGGCACTGACGGCTGCAAGGTGGCGGCCGCCACCATCAGCAGCAGCAGGCGCGGCACCGCCAGCACCGCATCGGTCGCGCGCATCAGCATCGTGTCGGTCCAGCCGCCCACGTAGCCGGCCGCAGCCCCCACCGTGACGCCGACGCTCGCCGCGACGAGTGCCGAGAGCAGGCCGATGGCAATCGACACCCGTCCGCCAAAGAGCGCCCGGCTGAAGGTGTCGCGACCCAGGTCGTCGGTGCCGAACCAGTGGGCCAGCGACGGCGCGGCCCGGCGGTTGGCGAGGTCGAGCGCGTCTGGCGCGTAGGGGGCCAAAAGCGGCGCGACCATAGCCGCGACGGCGAGCACGGCCAGCCAGCGCCAGGCGCGCGTCACGACGTGATCCTCGGGTCGAGCCAGGCGTGCAGCAGATCCGCCAGCAGATTGAACGCGACGACGGCCGCGGAACTGACCATCAGCATGGCCATGAGCACGGTGTAGTCGCGGCGTCCCAGCGCCTCGGTGAAGAGACTGCCCACCCCCGGCCACGCAAACACGCTTTCGGTCACGACCGCGCCGGGCACGAGCAGCGCGACGTCGAGCAGCACCACGGCGGCCACCGGCGCCAGGGCGTTCGGCAGCGCATGCCGCGTGAGGCGCAGGCGCGCGTCCACGCCGCGGGCACGCGCCGCCGCCACAAACGGCGCGCGCAGCACGTCGATCATCGACGCGCGCAGGTAGCGCGACCACGCCGCCGCGTGCACGAACGCCAGCACCGAGGCCGGCATCACCACGTACTGCAGTCGCGCCAGCCCGTCGCCCTCGGCGCCCCGTCCCGCCGACGGCAGCCATCCCAGTCCAATCGCGAACACGAGCTGCAGCATCAGGCCGAGCCAGAACGCGGGAATCGACACGCCGGCCGCCGCCACCGCAGAGATCACGCGGTCGGTGAACGAGCGGCGGTTGACGGCGGCGATGACGCCCGCGGGAATCGCGGCCCCAAGCGCCAGCACGAGCGACGCGCCCATCAGTTCGAGCGACGCCGGCAGACGCTCCAGGATGCGCGCCAACACCGGCCGGCCGTCGCTGAAGCTGAAGCCCCAGTCGCCGCGCACGAACGCGACGAGCCAGCTCACATACTGCTCCCAGAGCGGGCGGTCGAGGCCGAGCGCGCGACGCAGGCGCTCGAGGTCCTCGGGCCGCACTCCAGGATTCGAGAGGTAGACCTCGATGGGGCCGCCGGGCACGAGCTGCAGCAGGCCGAACGCGATGCCCGACACGATGAGCAGCAGCGGCACGGCCTCGACCGCCCGCCGCGCCGCCAGGCGCCCGAGCGCCCCTACTCGAGCGTCCACGCGTGCACGTTCCAGAACGGCCCGGTGTTGGTGGGATTGCCCGTGAAGCCCTTGAGGCGCACGGGCACGGCATCGAGCTTGGTGACGCCGTAGAGCGGAATCTCGATGGCCAGGTCGGCGATGCGCGCCTGCGCCTCGCCCAGGATGCGCGCGCGCTCGGCCTGGCTCACCGTGCGGTCGGCGGCGTAGACGAGCGCTGTGAGCGCGTCATCGGACACGTAGTTGATGTTGCGGCCGGCGGGCGGCATGCGGTCCTTCGCGAAGAAGAGCGCCAGCTCCGGATCGGCCGGCAACTGCCACCAGTGCAACATCGCGTGGAACTTGCCCTCGAACCACAGCTTGCTGATGCTGGTGCCGTCGTGCAGCTGTACCGCGGCCGCCACGCCCACGTCCTTGAACCGGCGCTGCAGCACTTGCGCCACGTTTTCGCGCACGGCAAACCCGGCCTGCGTGATGAGCGTGAAACTGAACGGCTGGCCGTTCTTGTCGCGCACGCCGTCGCCGTTGCCGTCGCGCCAG
>JANORI010000541.1:0-12550 GCA_031415235.1 Acidobacteriota bacterium
ATCAACTACGGCCTTCGCTACGATCTAGATCAGGGCGCGACCGACCCGCCCGACACGAAGAACGCGACTGTGTTCGCGCCGTTCGGCGGGCCGCTCTTCAAGAGTGGCATCCGCGACAACAACAACATCTCGCCGCGCGCCGGGTTCGCCTGGAACGTCGGCGGCGGCAACAAGCTGGTCGTCCGTGGCGGCACGGGCCTCTACTACGGGTCGGTCGTCTCGAACGTGACCTTCAGCCAGCAGTCGTTCGGCAATCGCATCGTCGTCAACAGCTACCCGAACGACAATCAGCCCGGCTGGTTCCTGAACCCCACCCGCAACTTCACCCCGGCCCAAATCGCGAGCGGCGCCGTGCCGCAGGCGCCGCGTGTCATCGCCCACGACTTCGAGTTCCCGGTGACATGGCAGAGCGCCATCGGCTTCCAGCGCCAGATTACCGAGGTGCTCGGCATCGAGATGGATCTGACCCACTGGCGTGAGTACAACCGCACGCGCGGTGTCGACATCAACCTGGTGGCGGATTCAGCGACGGGGTATCCGGCACAGGGACGTGTGGCCGATCCGGCCTGGGGGCCGATCATCTGGATCGAATCGGGCGGCAAGGCCGAGTTCCTGTCGCTGGCCAACGGCATCACGCGCCGCTATGCGAACAACTTCCAGGCCGGGCTGACCTACACGCACACGTTCTTTGCGCGCGACAACCAGCCGGCCAACGGTTTCGGCCCGAACGCCGACAACCCGCTCGACATCGAGAGCGACGACGAGTGGGCGACGTCGCAGGAATTCCAGCGCCACACGCTGCGTCTGAACGGCATCTGGGCGCCGGGGTGGGGTCTGACGTTCTCGGGCGCGTATCAGTTCGGGTCGGGCAACTACTTCAACACGTCGGTGGGGGGCAATCCCTTCGGGAAGAATCGCGCCGCGCTCAGTCACACCAACCGCCTCTACGTGGGCGCCGCGCCGCTCGTCGTCAACACGGCGCTTGCCGGCGACCGCTACGATGGCCCGACCACGCTCAACTCCGGCGACCGCGTGCCACGCAACGCCCTCAAGGGCGATGCGATTCACAAGGTGGACGCCCGCGTGACCAAGGCGTTCAAGATCAACAACGTGAGCATCCAGGCGGTCGCCGAGCTGTTCAACGTGTTCAATCACGAGAACTTCGGCTCCTACAACGCCGTAGTCACCTCGCCCCTGTTCGGCCAGCCGCAGCAGAACATCGGCAACGCGTACCGTCCGCGCACCGGGCAGTTGGCGCTCCGCGTGTCGTTCTAACGGCGCATCGACGGGCGCCGCGCATCTCACGAAGGGCTCGGGGTGGCCGGGCCCTTGGTGTGTACCGGCGCTGGCGTCATCAGAGGTAGGAGAGCCACCAGTCGCGGCGACGCGCCTTGACCTCGGCCAGCCACAGGCCCGCGGGGTAGAGCGCGGTGACCAGCACGAGCCAGGCGACGTAGACCACCCACAGCGAGGAGCCGAGATCGGCCGGAAACATCTCGCGCGAGCCCCCCATCGAGGGCAGAGGGTGCCAGAAGAAGGCCCAGGCGGCGGTGCCGTAGCGCAGGAACGCTGCAAGCGCCGCGACGGCGTGCAACAGCCAGAAATGGACCACGTAGTAGGCAAACGGCACACGGCCGAACACGACCAGCGGATGGCGTCGGCCCAGCGCCACGCGCTCCAGTTCGGCCAGGAGCAGCAGCGCCGGCCCCAGCGTCATCAGCAGGAATGCCAGCGACGGCGGGTACTTGGTCGGGTTGATGAACGACAGCACGGTGAACACCGTCGTGGGCTGCGCCGACCACGGTGACGGGTCGCCGTAGAGATTCAGCGCGCGCAGTGCGAGAAACCCGGCAACGCACGCGGCGCCCGTCAGCCGCAGTGCGCGCATCCGTCGCGCCGGCTCCCACTGGTAGATCTCCGCGGCTGAGTACCCGGCGGCCATGACCCCCATCCACGGCAGCACCGGATAGCCGGTGACCGCCGTGACTCCTCCAAGCGCGAGGACGCCGGGCTGGTGCAGCACGTGCCACAGCCAGGCCAGTGCCCCGAACTGCTGGGCCTGCACACCGTCGAACGTGTTGTGGAGGGCGATGACGCCGAGGCCCAGCGCGCCCACGACGCGCGGGGGCAGGTACACCAGGGCCGCCAGCGCGATCATCGACCAGCCGAGCGCCCACAGGATGATGAGCAGCACGGGGTAGCGCAGGTCGAACGTGAAGTTCATGGCCAGGCGCATCACGGTCAGCTCGACGAAAATGAGCCACACGCCCCTGGTCCAGAGGTACCGCGACACCTGCCGGGCACTGGCGCCACCGCGGTCCATCCGTAACCTGGCGCCCATGCCCGCGGTGAAGAGGAACACCGGCGCGCAGATGTGCGTGACCCAGCGTGTGAGGAAGAGCAGCGGCGTCGTGCGCGCCAGATCATCGGCGGGGAAGCGCATCGCGTCGGCGTGGAGGAACTCGCGCGTGTGATCGAGGGCCATGACGATCATGACCAGGCCACGAAGCGCGTCCACGGCGGTGAGTCGGGTCAAGCCGGCGGGCACCCGCGCCGGTGCCGCATGCGCGGTCTTTGTCCGCGTGGTCAACGTCCGGTACTCACGAGGCTGATCGGCACGTCGTGTAAACGGCCACGGCGGCCCACTTCGCAGAGGCGCCTGACGCCATGACGTCTTCGAGCGGCGCGTCAATAGGAAGCGACAACCCGTCGTAGCGCCGCGTTCGGAAGTGGGGCTCGAGCGAGCCATTGGCCACGAGCCTGGCCACGGCCACCGGGCCGGGCACATCGAGCGCGAGACTGAGGAGCCGGACACCGGTCAAGGCGGACACGGCGCCAGTCTACGCCGGAAGGCCAAGGGACGGCTTCGGCGCGCCTGGAAGACCGATGCGCTGTTAGAATGTTCAGCATGCGCCATTCTTCTGTGGCTCTCGCGCTCACCGTCGCGCTCGCGCTGGCCTCGTCGTGGTTGGCCGGAGCGCAGACGGGCGCGGTCCCGTCGGCGCCGCTGATGATCGTGAACGCGTCGGTCATCGACACTGCGACAGGCGCCACGCGCCGCGGGCAGGTGCTGGTACTGCGTGACGGCCGCATCGAGTCGGTCGGTGCCACGGCACCGTCCGCCGCTCTTGCCGCTGCGCCGCGCCGCATCGACCTGGGCGGCCGCTACGTCATGCCCGGCCTCATCGATGCGCACGTGCATATCACGACTGCCGTGGCCATGCGGGCCGCGCTCGAGAGCGGCGTCACCACCGTGCGCAGCGCGGGCGTCTCGCACTTCGTGGACGTGGGCTTGCGCGACCTCGTGACGCGCGGATTCTTGCCCGGGCCGGACGTGCTGGCGGCAGGCTACCACGTGCGGCCGCAGCCGGCGGCCGAGGCGTTTGTCGATGCGCCGGATCTCGGGGATCTGATGGCCGGGCTCACGACGCCCGACGCGCTCCGGCGCTTCGTGAAGTTCAATCTGAGCCGCAACGTCGATTGGATCAAGGTGCTCGCCACCGAGCGCGCCGGCACGCCCGACACCGATCCGCGTAAGCAGGTCTATACGGAATCGGAACTGGCACTCATCGTCGCCGAGGCGTCGGCGCGCGGCGTGCCCGTGATGGCCCACGCGCACGGCGCGGAGGGCGCGCTCGCGGCGGTGAAAGCCGGCGTGCGCAGCATCGAGCACGGCACGTATCTGACCGATGAGACGCTGAAGCTCATGGCGCAGAAGGGCGCGTTCTTCGACCCCACGGCCGATGTCGTCAACGACCTGGCGACGCCCGGGGGCGACTACGATCACGCCGAACTGCAGCGGCGCGGCCAGATGATGAAGCCAGTGCTCGTGGACACCATCAAGCGCGCGCGGATGCTCGGTGTGAAGATCGTGGCCGGCACCGACACGGGCTACGGGCCCACGAGCATCGCGCGGGTTGGGCGCGAGGTGCTCGAGCTCATCGAAGCCGGAATGCCGGGGCTGGCGGCGCTGCAGTCGGCCACCACCGTGAACGCCGAGCTGCTCGAGCTCGACGCGCAGATCGGGCAGGTGCGGCAGGGGTTCGAGGCGGATCTGGTCGTGGTCGATGCCAACCCCCTCGAGCAGCCGCGCACGCTGCTCGACCCGCTGCTCGTCATCAGCAACGGCCGCGTCGGACTGGATCGGCTGAGTGTCGGGAAGTAGACAGGTGATGGCGGGCACGACCCGCCAGGAGGAGAAACCACAGTGAAGATGAGCCTTCGAATCGCGGCAATGATGTGTCTGGTGAGCGCCACCGCGTTTGCCCAGCACGAGAACCACGGCGGCGGCCCCCTGTCGGTCGATCAGGTAGGCGCCGTCGACTTCCAGACCTCGTGCAGTCCGACCGTGAAGGCCGAGTTCAATAGCGCGGTGGCCTTGCTGCACTCGTTCTGGTTCCCCGAGGCGCGGCAGGCGTTCGAGGGCATTCTGGCGAAAGATCCCAACTGCGCCATGGCCGCGTGGGGCGTCGCGCTGACCTATTGGGGCAATCCCTTCGGCGGCTTGCGCTCGCCCCAGACCATTGCCACCGGCAGGGCCGCGAGTGAGAAGGCGCAGGCGACCGGCACACCGACGCGGCGCGAAAAGGGCTACATCGACGCGGTGGCCGGGCTCTTCACGAGCGACGACGTGACCACGCAGCGTGCCCGCATCGTGGCCTACGAGACCACGATGGGGCAGGTGTCGAAGGACAATCCGGCCGACGTGGAGGCGCGCATCTTCTGGGCACTCGCGGTGGCGCAGACGGCGACGCCCACCGACAAGACCTACGCCGCGAATCTGAAGGCGGCCGAGATTCTCGAAGTGCTCTTCAAGAAGATGCCGGGACATCCCGGCCTGGCGCACTACATCATCCACTCCTACGACGCGCCGCCGCTGGCCCCGCGCGCCCTCGATGCCGCGCGCCGCTACGCGGCGATTGCGCCGGTCGTGCCGCACGCGCTCCACATGCCGTCGCACACGTTCACTCGGGTGGGCTACTGGAAGGAGTCGGTCGAGACCAATCGGAAGTCGGCCGAGGCGGCGCGCAAGGCCGGCGGGCTGGCGGGTGCCGGTGAGGAGCTGCACGCGCTCGACTATCAGACGTATGCCTACCTGCAGCTGGCTGACGACGCCGCGGCCAAGGTCGCGCGCGACCGCGCGCTGTCGTTCGAAGCCGGCGCCGTGGGCGGCGCGTATGCATTCGCGTTGGCGGCCATTCCCGCGCGCGTCGCCCTCGAACGTGAAGCGTGGGCGGAAGCCGCGGCGCTCACCGTCCGGCCCGCCCCGGCCGCGCCGTACACCGAAGCCATCACGCACTTCGCGCGCGCGGTCGGCGCCGCGCGGGCCGGCACCCCGGCCGCAGCTTCCGCGGACATCGAGCGGCTGATCGCCATCCAGAAGCTGCTTGTCGCGACGAAGGACCCGTACTGGGCCGAGCAGGTTGACATCCAGCGGCGCGTCGCCGAGGCGTGGAAGGTCTACGCCGAAGGCGACAAGGCCAAGGGGGTGGAGCTGCTCTCGGCCGCGGCGGATGCCGAGGACCTGACCGACAAGTCAGCGGTCACGCCGGGCCCGATCGCGCCGGCGCGTGAGTTGCTGGGCTTCATGCTGCTCGACGCCGGCCGCGCCAAAGACGCCCAGATGGCGTTTCAGAAGACCATGGCCAAGGAGCCAGGGCGCTTCCTCGGACTCTACGGAGGCGCCCGCGCTGCCGAGGCCGACGGCAACAGAGCCGCGGCGGCTGCGCTCTACAAGGCGCTGCTCGACATGGTGGGCGCGACGTCGGCGGACCGTCCAGCCCTGTCGCACGCCAAGCAGATGTCGGCGGCCCGGTAAACACCGCCGGTCACGCGGGCGTGGCGAGAGAGCCGCGCTCGCGTCCCGTTGGTCGGGCGCGTGGCACCTCCGGTGAGGTCGCGAGCGCCGTCAGTCCGACCACGGTCCGGTCTGTCCCGCACTGTATGGCTACCGAGAGCGAGTGGTGAGGGAACCGGTGATGCGCAGCATATCGATGCCCGACGCGTGCCGCCTGCTGACGGCGGTGAACATCCTGGTGTGTGCGGGGGCGTGTGGCGGACAAGCGCCCACGCCGTCGCCCTCGACGCCGGCCTTGGATGCGCATCAGACGCAGACGGCGGCCTTCCAACCCACCGTGGTGGACGCGACCGCGCCGCCACGTGAGGGGCCCGCCGGTATGGTGTGGATTCCCGGTGGCGAGTTCTCGATGGGCGCGGCCGACCCGCCCGGCATGGATGACGTCGGCATGAGCGCCACGACGGATTCCCGACCCATTCACCGGGTCTACGTGGACGGCTTCTGGATGGACCAGACCGAGGTGACCAACGACCAGTACCGACGGTTCGTCGAAGCCACCGGATATGTCACGGTCGCCGAGCGCGTCCCGAGCGCCAGGGATTTCCCCGACGCGCCGCCCGAGAACCTGGTAGCTGGTTCCGTGGTGTTCGCTCCGCCAGCTAATGCCGTGCCCCTCACCGATCACCTGCAGTGGTGGGCGTTCACGACGGGCGCCAACTGGCGCCACCCCGAAGGTCCCGGCAGCAGTCTGGCGGGTCGCGACCGGTTTCCCGTCGTGCAGATCGGGTACGACGACGCGGTGGCGTTTGCGCAGTGGGCCGGGAAGCGGCTGCCCACGGAGGCCGAGTGGGAGTTTGCGGCGCGAGGCGGACTGAGCGGGAACATCTACGCCTGGGGCGACCAGTTCATGCCCCAGGGCCGCGCGATGGCCAACACCCACCAGGGGCACTTCCCCGACCAGGACGTGGGCGAGGATGGCATGACCGGGCTCGGGCCCGTGGCGCAGTTCCTACCGAATGGCTACGGACTGCACGATGTGGCCGGGAACGTGTGGGAGTGGGTCAGCGACTGGTACCGGCCCGACTACTACGCCAGCCTGGCAAGCGCCGGCGGCGTCGCGCGTAACCCGCAGGGCCCGCACACGCCACTGGACCCGAGCGAGCCAGCGGTGAGGAAGCGCGTGCACCGTGGCGGCTCGTATCTATGCACAGACCAGTACTGCTCACGCTACATGATCGGCACCCGCGGTCGAGGCGAAGGCAGCACGGGCACGAATCATCTGGGCTTCCGTCTCGCGAAGCACCGGCCCTAGTTTTCAGAATCGCTGGAGGACCGGGATGGGCATTCTGGGCCGGCCAGAGTCCGGTCTCACGTCTGAGTCGTGTAATATTGGCTCTGCAAGATAGTTGGGGGCAAAAGTTGTGCTGAGAACGAACAAAAGAGGGGACAAGATGAAGACGACACTTCCTGGGAGGTTCATCGCCGTCGGCGCGCTCGTCGCGGCGCTTGGCGTCACCGGTCTGGTGCCCGTCGCGTCGGGTCAGACGCCCGCAGCGGGCGGCGAGAGAGTCATCATGCGCCTGGGCGGCAGCACGCGGTTCAGCCCGCCTGTCCGCTCGGTGGATGCGCTGAAGCGTATGTCGATGGCGAACCGGGCGGCCCTGAGCCAGATTCTGGACGGAGCGGGCCTGTCGAGCGTCAGTTCGCAGGTGCTCGAGACCATGACGACCGGGGCCGTGACGGTGACGACAGTCGCGCCGGGCGAGCACCTGGAGTGGATGGCGCTGAAGCGCAAGGGCAAGGCCGACGTGCTCCGCAACGTCCGCTGGGGCGGCAAGCAGCCGTTCAAGGCGTTCCGCTTTACCGTCGACACGCCGACGATGGGCTACGTGTTTGTCGTCCCCGAGGATTGCGGCAACTTGTCGCTCGTCAGTGCGACGCCCGTGGCGCCCCGACCGACTCCCGCTCCGCCGCCGCCACCGCCACCGCCACCACCTCCTCCTCCGCCACCGCCACCGCCGCCACCACCGGCACCACGACCGGCACCAGAGCCAGTCGCGGCTGTTGTGCAGCCTCCCCCGCCGGTCGACCGCATGAACCCGTTTGCGGTCGCGGCCTTCGGCAAGCAGCGCCGCACGCTCGATCTCGGCGACGGCGGAGTCTTGACCAACAGCTTCTGTGACCCGCTCGTGGGTCTCAAGGGCGGCTTGCAGTTCCAGGTCACCCCCAACGTCGTGATCGCGCCGGCGATCGGCCTCGCGTTCAACCTCGATGAAAACGACCGCACGAGCGTCTTCGCCGAAGTGGAACTGAACCGCACGTTCGTCGGCGGCGGCTTCGTGGGAACGGGCCTCGGGCTGTATGACGTGTTCGACGGCGACAACCTGGCGCCGACGGTGCTGCTCCACGCGGGCATGCCACTCACGAAGTACGCGGATGAACGCGCGCGGCTGCTGTTTGTGATCGAGGGCCGGTTGTTCTTGAACGAGCTCGACAACATCGACAACAACTATCAGTTCTGGGGCGGCTTCCGGTACGTCTTCCGGTAAGCCTGCGCACTGACGCGCGGCTCCGCCGCGCACAGGAGCTCTACAGCCGGCGATGTCTGCGTGGTTCTTGCAGGCACCGCCGGTTTGTCTTTGTCTATTCCCGCATCATTGCCGGGATGCTTGGTCGCCCCGGCGGCACGGGCACTAGAGCGCGTGCACGACTGCGGCGGTGACGTCGCGAGTGCTCGCCGTGCCGCCCAGGTCCGGGGTCCGCACGCGTCCCTCAGCCAGCACGCGCTCGATGGCCTGCACCATCGCGCGGCTTGCGTCCGCCTGTCCCAGGTGGTCGAGCATCAATGCGGCGGCCCAGATGGCGCCAATCGGGTTGGCGACGCCCAGGCCGGCGACGTCGGGCGCGGACCCGTGGATGGGCTCGAACATCGACGGATGCTGGCGCGGCGGATTCAGGTTCGCCCCGGGCGCCACGCCAAGGCTGCCGGATACGGCGGCGCCCAGGTCGGTCAGGATGTCGCCGAACAGGTTCGATGCCACCATTGTTCCTTCCAGCCGCGAGTCGCGAGTCGCCCTACATGCCGGGAGGCGTGAAGCGGCCGTCGGCGACGGTCCAGCCACCATCCACGTAGAGGATGGTGCCGGTGACGTAGCTGGCGGCGTCCGACAGCAGGAACACCGCGGGGCCGGCCATCTCGTCGGCGCGCGCCCAGCGGTTCATCGGACTCTTGGTGGCGTAGGCGTGGTACCAGTCGGCGTTGGCCTTGATCGGCGCCGTCAGCGGCGTCTCGGTCACACCTGGACCGATCGCGTTGACTCGCACGCCGGACGCGGCCCATTCAGTCGCCGCCGACCGGGCGAGCTGCACGATGCCGGCCTTCGTCATGCCGTACACCGACTGTCCGGGCTCGGTCACGAGCGCGCGGATCGAGCTGAAGAGCACGATGCTGCCAGACGCCTGCGCCGTCATCACGCGGCCGGCCGCCATCAGCACGTTGAAGTTGCCGCGCAGGTTCACTGCGACCACCCTGTCGAACTCCTCTCCGGAGTACTTCAGAATGGGCTTGCGCACGTTGATGGCCGGCGTGCACACCAGGCCGTCGAGATGGCCGTGCGTCGTGGCCAGGCCCTCGAGGACCGCGGTGACACCGGCCTGGTCGGTGATATCGAGCACGGCGCTCCCAGCCGTGCCGCCGGCCGCGCGAATCGAAGCCGCCGTAGCCTCGGCCGGGTCGCGCATCACGTCGAGGCAGATGGTGTGTCCGCCCTGCACCCCCACGCCCATCGCCACCGCCGCGCCGATGCCACTGCCGGCGCCAATCACCGCCACGACCTTGCCGTCCAGCCGGAACATGTCTGCCTTCACCGTCACCACTCCTTGGGCCAGAGCCGGGAACTACCGCGTCGTGGGAGCCGGCCGTCTCACCGCCGCCACGAGGAAGAATGCCGCCGCCGCGGCCCCTAGGCCCGCCAGGCTGGGATTGAACCAGATACTGCCGGTGGCCCACGGCTGCGCCCGCAGATACAGCAGCGTGCCGATACCGGCGGCCACCGACGCGAGCGCCTCGGGCGTGCCCGCGCGCTTCACGTAGAGTCCGGCGATGATCGGCACGAACAGGCTGACACCGAGCAGCGAGTAGAAGATCGACAACGCGGCGATCACGTTCGGCAACTGCACCGCAAGGAACACGCCGGCGAGTCCACCGAGCAGGGCGGCCGTGCGCGCGACCTTCAACACCTGCTGGTCAGAGGCGGCAGGATTGAGGAAGCGCTTGTAGAGATCTTGGGACAGCGACGTGGACAGCATGAACAGGATCGCGTCGCACGTGCTGACCTCGGCGCTGAACACCGCCGCCAGCGCCACTGTGCTCATGAACCAGGGTAGCGACTGCACGAGCAGGGTGGGCAGCACCAAATCGCGTTCGGTGAGATCCGGATGCAGGTGACGGGCGGCGAGACCGAGCAGCAGCGGCACGAACGCAAACAGCAGCTGCGCCACGCCGGCCATGCCGATGCCCATGCGCACGGCGCGGGCGTCGGCGGCGCCGTAGGCCTTCTGCACGAGACCGGGCGAAATCACGAAGGCCGGACCGAGCAGGAACAGGAACGCGTATCCGGATCCGGGGCCGCTCGAGTACATCGGATCCCAGAATGTTGCCGGTAGCCCGGGCGTGGCGGCGATGGCGGCAAAGCCGCCGGCCGCCGACAGCGCAAGCGGCACGGCGATGATGAGGCCCACGAGTAGCACGCAGAGTTGCACGGCGTTGACCCAGGCCGAGGAGAGCAAGCCGCCGGCGGTGAAATACACCGTCATGGCGATGCCGCCAATGGCCGCGCCAATCGGCCGGGGGATGCCGGCCACGGCGGTGAGCACGGCCGCGCCGGCAATGAGCTGTCCCGCCAGGATGGCGAGTGTGCCCAGCCAGATGAGCGACGCGAGCAGCGCGCGCACGAGGCCGCCGTAGCGGAACTCGAGGTAGTCTCCGGCGGTGAGGAAGCCGTTGTCCGAGGCCTGGCGCCACAGCTTCGGGCCCACCCACAACGCCAGCACCAGCGAACCAAGTCCTGCGGCCCCGTTCCACCACCACGCGCTGACGCCGTCGATGTACGCCTGGCCGGCCGCGCCAATGGTCGTGCCCGCGCCGATGTTGGCCGCCAGCACGGTCGAGAAGAGCAGTGGCGCCGACAAACGGCGGCCCGCCACGAAGAAGTCGCTGCTCCCGCGCACGCGTCGGCCCACCCACACCCCGAAGATGGTGAGGCCGACCGAGTACAGCAGAAGGAGGGCGAGTTGCATGCGAGGAACCCGACCGCCGCGCTAGCGTTTCGGCAGGTCGCGGGCCGCCGGGATGTTGGGGAGGCCGGTGGCCTCGGTGGCGGCGCGCACGATGGCGCGGGCCATCACGTCGGCGGCCAGCGCACCGATCTGGGTGATGTTGACCTGGCCCGTCCACTTGCCGGTGGCGAGGGAGAACACCGTGTCGCCGTCGCCCATCGTGTGCGACGGAAAGATGGCGCGGGCGAAGCCGTCGTCGGCCATGAGGGCCATGCGGTGCACTTCCGCCTTCGTAAGCTTCGCGTTGGTCGCAACCAGGCCAATCGTCGTGTTCTCACCTGGCCGTGGCTGCTGCATCGGCGGGCCGTTGCGCAGCAGCACGCGCGCGTCGGCCAAGGTGCCGTCGGGATTGCGCACGCCCGCCACCACCTTGCCCGTGTCGGGATCGATGATGTCGCCGACGGCGTTGACTGCCACGATGGCCGCGACGGTGAGGCCGTTTGGCAGCGTGATGGCGTAGCTGCCCAGGCCGCCCTTCATCGCGCGGTTGCCGCCGCCTGACTTGCCGACGGTGGCGCCGGCGCCGGCACCGACGCTGCCCTCCGTCACCTTGCCGGCGGAGGCTGCGGCTGCGGCCCTGTAGCCGCAGTCGGCGGTCGGGCGAATCTTCGGGTTGTTGCCGACCGGCAGGTCGAACAGGATGGCCGAGGGCACGATCGGCACCTTCGCGATCCGTACGTCCCAGCCCATATTGTGTTCTTCCAGCCAGCGCACCGTGCCGCTGGCCGCGTCCAGGCCAAACGCGCTGCCGCCCGATAGCACCACCGCGTTCACTTTATCGACCATGTTGCTCGGGTCGAGCAGGTCGGTTTCTCTCGTGCCCGGCGCGCCACCCCGCTGTGACACACCACCCACGGCGCCGTCGCCGTCCACCAGGATCACGGTGCAGCCCGTGGGGCGCTCGGTCAGGGTGATCGACCCCACCTTGATGCCGTCTACGGCGGTGAGGCCGCGGGGATCGGGGCCGGCCATGTGGGCGGTCGTGGCACCGGCAAGCGCGGCCAGCACCACGGCGGCTGACCACGCGAACCGGTCCGGCGAACGGGGACGAAGTCGAGAGGTGGCGGGCATCAGGGACATCCTCGGGCGCCGGGCCGATACGGAGGCGCGCGTCGGAATGTTACGGGAAGTCGCGGCTGCGAACCAAGCGCCGTCTTGATCCAAAATGGTGTGGCGTGGCTCTCCATCCTTCGACCATCGAGACGATCTCCGCCGCCGTGGAGCAGCATGCCGACGAGATCGTGGACTTTGCGGCCGCGCTGATCCGCATTCCGACCGTGAATCCACCCGGCGAGGAATACGAGACCTGCGCCCGGTTCATCGGCGAGCACCTGCGTGCTTGCAATTTCGACGTGCACTACGTGGCCGCCGACGGACGCCCCGAGCACACGCGTGCCCATCCGCGCGTGAACGTGA
>JANORI010000542.1:0-1697 GCA_031415235.1 Acidobacteriota bacterium
CTGGGCCGTTGGAATCAGCTGCTTGGCACACCGTTCGTGAGGTACTACACTCGGCCGTTGGCGGGGATCTGCCACTTGTATCTTGGCCACACGGACGAGGCGCTGGAACACCTGGCCAAGGCCATCCAGGAACAACCGCCGGTGGACCATGCCCTGCAAGGAGCGACGGAGGCCTACCTGTTTACAGCGACTGCCCTGGCCGGCCACCACGACCAGGCGCGGACGTTGTTGCCAACGGTCCTCCCGTGGCTGCCCGTGTCCGGATGTCGCCACGTCCTCGCGGCGTATTCCGCGCTCGACGCCTGCGTCACCGGCCTCGCGCTCGTGGGCGACCGCGACCAGTGCGGCGCGCTGTACCCGCTGACCCTCGACTACATCCGCACCGGTCTGATGGTCTCGGACAGCGTCGGCCCCACGAATCCGCAACTGGCCGCCGCCCTGGCCGCCGACGCCGCTGGACTCGTCGAGCAATCGCGGGAGCACTTCGAAACCGCGCTCCGCCAGGCGCACGACCTGCCGATCCGCATTCTGCAGCCTACGGTGTTGTACTGGTACGGCCGCGCGCTCTCGGCCGCTGCGGACATCGCCGACCGCGCCCGCGGCCGCGCCATGGTCCAAGCCGCGCTCACCGACTTCCGCGCGCTCGAGATGGTGCTGCACGCCAACCTCGCCGAGCAGTTCCTGCGCGACGGGCGGTAACGGCCGCCACGACGCTCGCAGGCAGGCGTTGTCACTAGCGAACAGCCGACACCTTAACTAGCGTTCAGCCGACGTGTGCAGTTGCATTCAGCGTCGAGCCAGTCCTTGGGACGGTCGGCGAAGGTCTTGAGCACGATCAGGTCTTCCGCCGAGCAGGTGCGAAGCGGCACGTCAGGGGGATAGGTGAACAGGCTCGCACGCGACACGACCAGTTCTTCGAACGGCAAGCCGCCGAGCGCGATATCGAGGCCGACGCCCGACGCCGCCCGCAGGAGCAGGACGCGATTGACCGACGCGAACTGTGCGGCGTCGTCGATGCGAGCCGCGAACCGGTCCATGAGCACCGGCACGTAGCCGCTTTCATCCGCGAAGCCGGTGAGCAGCGTCAGGTCTACGTCCACCGTTTCGCGCGGCTCGCCCCACCGCTGCACCGCCAGCCCGCCAATGAAGCAGAACCGCCAGTCGTGCGCGACGCACACGGCCTGCAATTCCGCAGCGGCGTGGATCAGCGCGTTCACGGTTGCCGGAGTTTACGGAAGAGTCGCTGTTTCTCGATCAGGCCCGACGTGGGTTTCGGCGCACGTGGGGCCTCGTGGTAGCTGGCGGACCCGCACAACCACGCGATCGCCTTAAAGGGATCCAGCTGACGGAGTTCCTGACGTCGGATCGCCTCCAAGCGCGGCGCGGCGTCCTGCCAGGTCTTGACCCATCGCCGTCCTTGCGCGACCTGTTCGGGCGACCAGGTCGCCAGCGCCGACGGTCGGGATGCCATGGCGTGATTCTAGCCCGTCCCACGACTGCCGGGTGGGCCAGGATTAACGCCCAGGGGCCTTCACGTGTGACGGGACACGGCCGAGATAGACTGCACGTCTCAAGGCCTCCCGAGTTGCTCGCCGGCCGATACCGCATCCTCTCGCCCCTCGGCGCCGGCGGCATGGGCGTGGTGTTCCTCGCCGAAGACCCACGACTCGAGCGCCGCGTAGCCGTGAAGATGCTGC
>JANORI010000543.1:0-2560 GCA_031415235.1 Acidobacteriota bacterium
CGCCGGCGAGTACTTCCGCATCTGGATCGTCAACCTGCTGCTGAGCGTCGTCACGCTGGGTATCTACTCGGCGTGGGCCAAGGTGCGACGGCTGCGATACTTCTACGGGCACACGTCGCTTGACGGCCTCGGTTTCGGCTACCACGCGTCGCCGATCGCGATTCTCAAGGGCCGTCTCATCGCCTATGCCGTCGTGATGGTGCTGGCCGTGCTGGGCCAGGTCGCGCCGCTAGCGGCCAGTGCGCTCTATCTGCCGCTGGCCGTGTTGATGCCGATCGTGTTCGTGCGGGCCTTCAGGTTCCGGGCGGCGAACTCGTCGTACGGCGGCATCCGCTTCGGCTTCGATGGACTCGAGTCCGATGCCTACCGCGTCTTCCTCGTTCTGCCGATGACGGTGCCGTTCACGCTGGGATTGACGTATCCGCTGGCTGTGAAGCGGCAGCGCGAGTACTTCGTGAGCGAGAGCCGCCACGGGCGCTCGCAGTTCGGGCTGGACCTGCCGACCTGGCCCGTCTACCGCATCTATGTCCTTGCCGGATTGGCGCTGATGTCGTGGTTCGCGGTCGGAGTCGCGACCTTCATGGGCGCGGCGGTGGTCGAGGGTCTTGGGCGGCCCGAGTCGATGCCGGGGCCAGGCGTGTGGCTGGCCGTGGCGCTGCTCTACGCGGGCATGGGCGTCACCGTGGTCGCGGTGCGCACCGCGTTCGAGAACCTCGTGTGGAACCACACGCTGATCGATCGTCACCACTTCGAGAGCCGGCTCCGCGTGCGCGACATGCTCTGGATCTATGCCTCGAACATCCTGGGCATCGCCCTTACGCTGGGTCTCGGCGTGCCGTGGGCTCGCATCCGCCTGGCGAGGTATCGCGCCGAGTCGCTCTCGCTCATTCCGGGCGGCTCGCTCGTGAGCGCTTCTCTCGAGGGCGGCCTCGACGCCGCCGCGACTGGCGCGGAACTGAGCGATGCGATGGACCTCGACTTCGGCCTATGACCAGCGTCAGCGGCACCTACCACGATGGACGAACCTCGAGTGCGCGACTGGTGCGCGTGCGGGTCGCCGACGGCCTGGTGCACCTCGAGAGCGACGACCTGACCACGGCGTTTCCCCTCGTGGCCGTGCGGCTCGAACCGCGTCTGGGCGACATGCCGCGCCGACTCGATCTGCCAGGCGGTGCCAGTTGTCTCGTGCCGCCCGACTTCGAGTTGCCCGTGCCTGGCGACGCGCCTGCGCGCATGGAACGCTGGGTGAACGAGCTCGAGGTGCGCTGGGCGCCCGCCGTAGTGGCGGCCGTGGCGGTGCTCCTGATCGTGTGGGGCAGCATCGTCTACGGCGTGCCCGCGGCGGCCAAGGTCGTGGCGCACCGCATGAACCCTGCGGTGGAACGGCAGATGGGCGCCCAGGCGCTCGCCACCCTCGACCGGTTCGCGCTGCAGCCCTCGGCGTTAACTGAAGCCCGTCGCCAGGTGCTCACCACCCGGTTTGCTGCGCTCGTCAGAGCAGCCGCGCCCGACGCGACCTACACGCTGCAGTTCCGGTCGAGTCCGGCCATCGGCCCCAATGCGTTTGCCTTGCCGGGCGGCACCGTCGTGCTGCTCGACGAACTCGAGAAAACGGCGCAACACGACGACGAAGTCGTCGCCGTGCTCGCCCACGAGATCGGTCATCTCACCGGGCGCCACACGATGCGCCACGTGTTGCAGACGTCGGCGGCCGGCGTGCTCGTGGCGGCGGTGGTGGGCGATGTGCTGTCGCTCTCGTCGTACGCCGCGGCGCTGCCGGCGTTCCTGCTCGAGGCCCGCTACTCACGCGCCTTCGAGCTCGAGGCCGATCGTGTGGGCTTCACGCTGATGGATGCCACGGGCGTCGACCGCGCACACTTCGTGCGCTTCCTGGCGCGCATGGAACAAGAGCACGGCTCGAGCGTGCCAGGGTTTCTGTCGACACACCCGCGGGCCGACGAGCGCAGCCGCGAGGCCGAGCGCTAGTCGGTGTTGATGTAGCGATAGAGCACGCGGATCAGGCGGTATGCCTCGGGCATCGCGTCGCGCTGGAACGACAGACTATCGGCCGTGGGGCGATCCATCTCGCGAAACGCGCTCATCACCTCGGGAATCGAGACATCGCGGAACTGCATCGTCACCCGGTACGGTCCGCGGCGCACTGGCGCGGGCTTCTTGGCGGCGGCGACGGCGTCTTTCGCACCGGCTTCGATGAGCCGGCGCGCTTCGGCCAGCGGCAGCAGCTCCACCGCGCGGGTGTTGATGGCGCGCTTCACCGCGACGGTCTTGATGCCAGGCACGATCGCTCTCACTTCTTCCACGGCGGCGTCGTCGCCGGTCACGAGCGCCACGGTCACGCCGTACCACGCGGCCATGGCCGCGTTCATGCCGCCCTCACCCACCGACACGCCGTTCAACTGCACGTCGCGTACCACGCCCGATCCGGTATGTGCGAACAGCCCGCGCGGCGCGTCGGCCTTGGCGTGATAGCCGATGAAGAGCACCGCGTCGAACGTCTCGTCGAGGCCTTCCATCATGCCGTGCCGCTTGAAGCTGTGGC
>JANORI010000544.1:0-1999 GCA_031415235.1 Acidobacteriota bacterium
GTTGGGTTTGCGAGGGGCGCAGGAGCGGCGTGATTGTTGCATTGGTCCAGATTCCCACCAGGCTTGGGCGGCCGACGCACGTGCGAGGGATGCCGGCGGGTCGAGACGCCGGTCTCAGGGCCGCGGGTGTCTGGCCTGTGGCGGATTGGGCCGCGGGCGCCTGCGCCCCTGCGGCCACGAACCCGGCGAGCGCGACGGTGAACGTGAGGCCGACGATTCTCATTTGAGTGATTCCTTACGCAGATGCCGACATCGACGCGGCTGCCTGTCGCGGATGCGGTCTCGGTGTCGTCCACGGTCGGTCCTGGCAGTATATCCGCGAGGGGTGAGCACGACAGCCATATCAACGCCTTGTCGCTGGGAGCCGGACCGAGTCGTTCGAGCCCGATGGGACGGTAGTCCGCGAAAAACAGCGACGGCCGCGAGCAGAGGGCCAATTGCACCGCTGCGATTGCCTGCATTGACTATGATGTCGCGACCAGCCAGAGCCGGGCGCGGCCAGGCTGGCAACCTACATCGGAGGACACCATGCCCCTGGTCTCGTTGCTGCTGAGAGATGAACCACGTCTGCAGGCGTGCCTCGTGGCCGACGCCGCTCACGTCGTGCCAGGTGCCACCGGCCGACACGTCAGCTTGATTCACAAGGTGCTTCTGGTACTGGAGAAGGCCACAATTTCCGCAGCAGAGTTACGCTCGGGCCTCTACGGGTCGACCACGACGGCCGCGGTGCTCGCGTACAAGCGCAAACGCGGCATCGTCAATCGCGCTTATCAGGCGACCGCCGACAACATCGTCGGCAAGATGACCATCGCGAAGATGGACAACGAAGTCCTGCTCCTGGACCTGCGCGCCGTACCGGGTCGAGTGGTCTGTACGGGAGGTGGCCTCGCCCCGCCGGGCCGCTCGGCCATCGTCGGCGCGGCCCCGTCCGGCCTGGTTGGGGGTACCACGCCCTTCACACCGAAAAAGCAGCGCCCGGCAAAGTTGCGGATCATCGTGCAGAAGACGAATCGAGCAAGTGCATTCGGCAACTCGGAAGGACTGTTTGCGGAACTCTACAAGCGTGCGCGTGAGCTCCTGGCGCCGCACGGGATGGATTTCACGACAGGGGCCACCACCCCCGGCTTCGGCCCCGAAGTCATCGACGCCGAAAGAGTGATCGCCGGATCGGCCGCATCGTGCGGCAGCGTGATGGAGTCGGCCCTCAAGACGCTCGCAGACTCGCCCAACACGCTGCGGGTCATCTTCTGCCCATTCAGCGACACCGGCGACGCGTTCGGCGTGACCGACGGCGGTCCGAACTCGGCGTTGACAGTGCCCCGATTCTGCCTCATCAACGTGCGCAAGCGGCGCGGTGATCTCGGCACGCTGCTTCATGAGATCGTGCACGCGGCCAGGCCCGAGATGGTCGTGGCGGACGTCGGCACAACCAGCGTGTTCTCACATGCGGACAACCGGAGCGCGACCGAATTGCCTGAGCGGCATGCCGAATCAATCTTAACGTCGTTCTTCGGGCGGTGAAGCGGGGCCGGGTGGACCGACACCAGGTTGCCTAGTGTGAATCACGTCCTATCTTCATTGCGGCCATTGGCAGCTCGATCCCGTCCCTGGCAACCATCTATTCTCGCGCCGTGGCGCCGCGCAGGCGGGATGAGGATGCATGCCGCACAGTTGTCAGCCCGCCAACGATTCCCGGGTCACCGCGTGCTCGTACGGAATGGCGCAGCGGGCGCTCCCAGATTCGGCGCGCCAAGCAGCGTCTCGGCCGACAAGGCATAGATGCCGTTGTTGGTAAACGCCCAGATGATGTTGCGGTCCCACTCGACGTACGAGCCGTGGGTCTGGTTGCCGTAGGCATAGTCGGGCGTCTCTGGCCCGTACGCCTTCGGCACGAAATACGCGGCGATTTTCGGCGCGCCGGGCGTGCTCACGTCGAACACCTGAATCCCGGCGTTGTAGAAGCCATATACGAGCAGGCCCGAACGAGGCTCGCCGGGCG
>JANORI010000545.1:0-3232 GCA_031415235.1 Acidobacteriota bacterium
GGGGAGGGGGGACTTGTGCGTACTTGGTATTTGGGTTTGGGGCTCGGGGCTCGGGGATCGGGAAGAACGGCGGCCACGATACACGATGTGGGGCCGGTGGCATCACGCTGCCGGCCCCGTTGTCCATCTACGACGCGAGGATCTACGTGACGCGCATGCTCATGATCATCGCCCTGGCCGTGGGCGCGTTCGTTGGGGCGCCGGCGGCTCAGTCGCCCACGTGCGATCTGCTCATCACGGGCGGCCGGATCGTGGATGGCACGGGTGCGCCGTGGTTTGCGGCGGATGTGTGCGTGGCTGGCGGTCGCATCACGTCGGTGCGCGAACGCGATGCTTCCACTGCCACACGGCGTATCGACGCGCGCGGCCTGGTGGTGTCGCCCGGCTTCATCGACATGCTCGGCCAGTCGGAATACTGGGTGCTGCGCGACAGCCGCGTGGGCAGCAAGATCATGCAGGGCATCACGACCGAGCTCACCGGCGAGGCGAGCTTCAGCAGTGCGGCGCACGATCGCGCGCGTCAGCTCCATCCCTTCGCGGCGATGTTCGACAAGGAAGGGGTGCCCTCGTGGACCAACCTGGCCGGCTACCTCGCGGTGCTCGATCAGCGCCCCGCCACGATCAACCTGGGCACGTTCATCAGCGCCGGCGGCGTGCGCGATTCGGTGGTCGGCCGCGACGACCGCGCGGCGACTGCCGCAGAGTTGAGCGCGATGGAGGCGCAGGTGGCCGCTGCCATGGAGGCGGGCGCCTTCGGCGTCTCCACGTCCCTACAGTACGTGCCGGATCGCTTCGCACGCACCGAGGAACTCGTGGCTATGGCGCGGGTAGCGGGCCGCTACGGAGGCAGCTATATCTCGCACCAGCGCTCCGAAGCCGACGCCATCGACGAGAGCCTCGACGAGGTCTTCCGCATTGCGCGCGAGGCCGGCGTGCCGGCCATCGTGCACCACCTGAAGACCGCCTACACACAGAACTGGGGACGCATGCCCGCAGTGCTGCAACGCTTCGACCGGGCACGCGTGGACGGTCTCGACGTGGCCGCGGATCTCTACCCCTACACCGCCGGCAGCAATCCGCTCGATGCGAGCTTGCCGGTATGGGTGCGCGAAGGCGGACGCGCCGCCATGGTCAAGCGCCTCACCGATCCCCCCACGCGCGCGAAGATCAAGGCCGAGATTCTGCAGCCGTCGACCACGTGGGAGAACCAGTATCTGGGCTCGGGCGGCGCCGCCGGCATCCTCGTGTCGGCGGTAGGACGCGCGGACCTGAAGGCCTACCAGGGGCGCACGCTGGACGACATCGCCAAGGCCGAGCGGAAGGATCCGCTCGACGTGCTATTCGACCTGATCACCAAGGACGACACCACCGGCAGCGGCATCATGTTCTTCATCAACGAAGCCGACATGCGCGCGGCGCTGGCGCACCCCAACGTGATGCTGGGCACCGACTCGGGCGGCATGGCGCCCGACAGCGGCCCGCCCACGGCGGGCGTGCACCCGCGCGCGTGGGGCTCGGCGGCTCGCATCCTCGGCACCTACGTGCGCGAGGAACGCCTGCTCACGCTCGAGGAGGCCGTGCGCAAGATGACGTCGCTGCCCGCGCAGCGCATGCGGCTCTGGGATCGTGGCGTGGTGCGTCAAGGCGCGGCCGCCGACCTGGTGGTGTTCGACCCGGCCACGATTCGTGACCGGGCCACATTTCAGCAGCCGCGTCAGTACGCCGAGGGCGTGCGCTATGTGGCAGTGAACGGGCAGCTCGTGGTGGACGGCGGCCAAATCACCGCCGCGCGTCCGGGCAAGGCGCTGCGCGGACCTGGGTATCGCGCCCGGAAATAGACAGAGTCCGGACTGGCGTACGCTGAACGAATGCTCCTTCCCGACGGCTACCACGACGTCCCCGCCGGTTCCCTGGCCGCCGTCGTGACCTATCTCGAGATGGCCGCGGCGGCGCCGGTGCGACCCGAGCGTGCGGAAGTGCCTTGGACACTGCGGCCCGTGACGGAACCCGGCCTCGCCTGGTATCGCGATCTCTATCGCCGGGTCGGCGCGGACTGGCTCTGGAGTTCGCGGCTCTCGCTGACCGACGCGGCGCTTTCCGCCGTGCTCGGCGCACCGGGTGTCGAGGTGCATGCGCTGATGGTAGACGGACGCGACGACGGACTTCTCGAACTCGACTTCCGCGTGCCGGGCGACTGCGAGGTCGCGTTCTTCGGCCTGACGCCGGCGCTGGTCGGGCATGGCGCGGGTCGTTGGCTGATGAACCGCGCCGCGGCGCTCGCGTGGTCGCAGCCGATCCACCGCTTCTGGCTCCACACGTGCACGCTCGACGCGCCGGACGCCCTGCCGTTCTACGTGCGCTCTGGTTTCGCGCCCTACGCCCGCAAGGTCGAGGTCTACGACGACCCGCGCCTGGCTGGCGTGCTGCCGAAGACGGCGGCGCCGCAGGTGCCCATGATCACACCTGGGCGCTGACCGGCTTCGAGTGAAGTCTTTGCGTACTCGCCCCGCATTTCACACTAACACTCCTGCAGCCTTGCTGCCTCGAGCGTCGAGGGATATCCTGCATGCACCATGGCATCTCACGCCAAGACGACCGCTCGCCACAAGCTCTCCGTCGCGGGCTTGTTCGCAGGCATTGGCGGCATCGAGCTTGGTCTTCATCGCGCTGGCCACACGTCTCGCCTGCTCTGCGAAGTGGACCCCGGCGCCACTCGGGTCCTCGAGACACGTTTCAAAGGCGTCGAAGTCGCCCGTGACGTTCGTGAGCTCGCTTCGGTAGGTTCCGTCGACCTGTTGACGGCAGGATTCCCGTGTCAGGACCTCAGCCAGGCCGGCCGTACCAAGGGCATCCGTGGCCGCAACTCCGGTCTCGTGGGGCACGTATTCCGGCTGCTGGACTCTGCAGGGAAGCGGGGGCCCAAGTGGCTCCTGCTCGAAAACGTGTCCTTCATGCTGCACCTGGATCACGGCAACGCGATGCGCTACCTGATCGACGAGCTGGAGTTGCGTGGATACTCGTGGGCCTATCGAGTCGTTGACACTCGAGCATTCGGGCTGCCCCAGCGCAGGCAGCGCGTGATCCTGTTGGCGTCGAAGACCGAGGACCCGAGGGGCGTGCTGCTCTCGGAGGATGCAGGGGAACCTGCGCTGACGAGTCAGAAGGGTTTGTGGTGCGGCTTCTACTGGACCGAAGGCACCAGGGGCCTCGGGTGGGCAGTCGACGCGGTTCC
>JANORI010000546.1:0-4349 GCA_031415235.1 Acidobacteriota bacterium
CCAGACCGTCGAGCAGGATCGCCTGGTGGGCAATGTCGGCACACTCAGTCCCGTCAAGATGCGGCACGTCTGTAGGGCACTCGCCATGGCGACGGGGTGAGCGTAGCCAAACCAGGTCCGGACGTCGGGCGTGTGGAAGAGACTGCACGCCCACCGAAGGCGCCGTCCGCACCATGTAATCCGCTGCGCGTGTCCCTGACTCCCGGCTTGCGTCTTGGCCCCTATGAAGTGACCGCCCTCCTCGGCGAGGGCGGCATGGGGCAGGTGTACCGTGCGACCGATACGAACCTGAAACGCCAGGTCGCGATCAAGGTGCTGCCCGTGTCGGTGGCGGCGGACGCCGACCGCCTCGCGCGGTTTCAGCGCGAAGCCGAAGTGCTCGCGGCACTAAACCATCCCAACATTGCGGCGATCCACGGGCTCGAGCGCACACCTGATTTCACCGCGCTGGTGATGGAACTGGTCGAAGGCGAGGATCTGTCCCAGCGGATCGCGAAAGGCGCAATCCCAATCGACGAAGCGCTGCCGATCGCGAAGCAGATCGCGGAAGCCCTTGAAGCCGCGCACGAGCAAGGGATCATTCATCGCGATCTGAAGCCCGCGAACATCAAGGTCCGCGCGGACGGCACCGTCAAGGTGCTCGACTTCGGTCTCGCGAAAGCGCTCGATCCTGCCGCCGCGTCGAGTCCCGAGGCGATGAACTCGCCGACCATCACGTCGCCCGCGATGACGCAAGCCGGGATGATTCTTGGCACCGCCGCCTACATGGCGCCCGAGCAGGCGCGCGGAAAGAACGTGGACAGGCGCGCCGACATCTGGGCGTTTGGGGCGGTGCTGTTCGAGATGCTGTCTGGGCGCCGCCCGTTCGATGGCGAGGACATGACCGAAGTACTTGGCGCGGTCGTCCGGTTGGAACCTCAGTGGGACGCGCTTCCGTCCGCGATCCCAGCCAGAGTCAGTCAGGCGCTCAGGCTGTGCCTACGCAAAGATCCGAAACAGCGTGTGGGCGACATCCGCGACGTACGTCTCGCGCTTGACGGCGCGTTCGAGACGGCGGCCGTGCCCCAGGCGGTCGCAGGTGCGAGCGCAAGGCCGCCGCTCTGGCGACGAGCGCTGCCGGTTGCGGCCGCGGCGGCGCGGGCGCGGCGTGGAGCCTCAGACCTCCGCCGGCGCCGTTCGCCTCGCTCGCGCAATTCCAGATCCAGCCCCCGGACGGTCTGAGGCTGGAAGCGCTTGCCCGACAGAGCATCGTGTTGTCGCCCGACGGGACGCGTATGCTCTTTTCGGCTGGCGGCAGGGTCTTCGTGCGATCCATCGGCGAGGTGGAGGCCACGCCCGTGCAGGGCATCCCCCAGGGCTTGCTCGACGTGAGCCCTGTGTTCTCCCCGGACGGCAAGTCCGTCGTGTTCAGGGACGATAGCGACCGAACCCTCAAACGTGTGCCCGTAGCCGGGGGTCAGGCCCTGACGATCGCGCAGGGCATCGCAGCACCGCTGGGAGTGACATGGGGCCCGGACGGCCTCGTCTTTGCGGACACGGCGGGAGTGCTCCGGATCTCGCCCGACGGGGGCACGCCAGAGCGTCTGGTGCAGGTGAACAGCAATGAGGAGGCGCATTCGCCGCAGCTCCTGCCCGGGGGCGAGTTCGTCATGTTCACACTCGTCGCCAACACCGTACAGGCCGATCGCTTCGACACTGCCCAGGTCGTGGCGCAGTCGCTTGCCTCGGGCGAACGTCGCACCCTCATCCGCAACGGCAGCGATGCCCGGTATCTGCCGACCGGGCACATCGCCTATGCCGTGGCGGGCACGGTGTACGGCGTCGCCTTCGACCTCGCCACGCTGACCGTCAGGGGCGAGGCGGTGCCCGTGGTTAGAGGCGTTCGTCGTGCCGTGGCCTACCGCAGCGCCGCGACGCAGTTCTCAGTGTCGAGCAATGGGTCACTCCTCTACATGCCTGGCCCGGCCGATGCGGTCGAATTCGGCCGTGTGCCCACCCTCGTGGACCGTGCCGGCACGCGTGTGCCGCTGGCACTCCCGCCGAAGGCGTACACGCGGCCCCGGGTCTCGCCAGATGGCGCGCGGCTCGCCGTCGGCATCGACGAGGGGGCCGACGCGGATGTCTGGGTCTACGAACTGTCGGGCACGAGCGCGATCAGTCGGCTGACGTTTGGCGGACGGAGTCGCTTTCCCGTATGGTCCCCCGATGGCCGGCGCGTCGCGTTTCAGTCGGACCGTGACGGCCGCGCGGCGATCTACGTCCAGCCGGCGGATGGGGGCGGCACGGCGGAGCGGCTGACGGATCCCGCCGACGGTGTGTCGCACGTGCCCGATGCCTGGACCTCCGACGGGCGTACGCTGCTCTTTTCGGAGCGGAAGGGCGACACCTACACCGTGATGGCGCTGTCGGTGGCCGACACGCGCGCCATTCCCGTGGCCAGGGTAGAAAGCCGCGTCCCGCCTGAGGCCGTCTTCTCGCCGGATGGGCGCTGGGTGGCGTATGGCGTCAGCAAGGCTGGCGGCGCCGCGCAGTCGCCGGATCGCGGCATCTTCGTGCAGCCGTTTCCGCCAACAGGCGCCACGTATCAGGTGCCCAAGACGCGGCTCGACTTTCACCCCGCCTGGGGGCCGTCGGGCCGCGAGATTTTCTACGTGCCGTCGATCGTGGACGACGCGCTCGTCGCGGTCGGCGTGCAGTTCGCGGCGAGTCCGAGTTCCGGTGCTCCGACACCGCTCACGGGCGTGCCAGAGCCCGGCATCACTCTCGAAAACCCCAGGGGATACGACGTGCTGCCGGACGGCCGGTTCATCACGTTGCTGCCCGATGAGGGCGGACCGGCGGGCCTCCGGCCCGAGTTGCGCCTGATCCTCAACTGGTTTGACGAGCTGAAGCGCCTGGTGCCGACGCGCTGAGCCCGGATGCTCGCCTTGACATCGTATGCATCGCACGAGCATGCTGATGCATATGCGGACGACCCTGAACATCGATGATGCGCTGCTCGGAAGAGCGACTCAATTGAGCGGCCTTCGCGAGAAAACTGCCGTGGTGAGAGCGGGGCTCGAAGCCCTCGTGGCCCGCGAAAGCGCCAGGCGTCTGGCGGCGCTCGGTGGCTCCGACAAAGCCGTTCGGTTGATCCCGAGGCGCCGCCCGCGGGCAACGCGGAAATCGGCGTGATCCTGGTCGATACATCCGTCTGGGTCGACCATCTACGCGTCGCCGATCCACAACTCGCGGGGCTGCTGCTCGAGGCGGCCGTGCTCTGCCATCCGTTCGTGGTGGGCGAACTCGCCTGCGGCACGCTCGGTCGCAGGGGCGAGGTTCTGGGGCTGCTACGACATCTTCCCCAGGCCCCGGTCGTGGACCAGGACGAAGTGCTCGCCTTCGTCGATGCCCACGCCTTGATGGGGAGCGGGCTCGGGTGGGTCGACGTCCATCTGCTCGCATCGGCAGCGCTGGCCGGGGAGCGCTTCTGGACTCGGGACCGCCGCCTCGCAAACGCTGCGCGCCGCGTGGGCGTGGCCGCGTAGACGGCCCAATCGCGCTCGCCGCCCTTCTCGCCCATATAATCCAATCGCTTGGCGCTCACTCCTGGTTCCCGACTCGGCGTCTACGACATCACCGCCCTCCTCGGCGAGGGCGGTATGGGCCAGGTCTATCGCGCGACCGACACGAACCTGAAGCGCCAGGTCGCGATCAAGGTGCTGCCCGCCTCGGTTGCTGGTGATGCGGATCGCCTCGCACGCTTCCGGCGCGAAGCCGAAGTGCTCGCGGCCCTCAACCATCCCAACATTGCGGCGATCTACGGTCTCGAGAAGACGCCCGAGTTCACCGCGCTGGTGATGGAACTGGTCGAGGGCGACGATCTGTCGCAGCGGATCGCCCGCGGCGCGATCCCGCTCGACGAGGCGTTGCCGATCGCAAAGCAGATTGCCGAGGCGCTCGAAGCCGCGCACGAGCAGGGGATCGTGCATCGCGACCTGAAGCCCGCGAACATCAAGGTGCGGCCGGATGGCACGGTGAAAGTGCTGGACTTCGGTCTCGCCAAAGCGCTCGATCCTGCCGCGACCTCGAGCCCCGAGGCGATGAACTCGCCGACCATCACGTCACCGGCCCACCTCCGCCAAGGCTACGGCGGGCAAGCGATGACACAGGCCGGGATGATCCTCGGCACGGCGGCCTACATGGCGCCGGAGCAGGCGCGCGGCAAGACCGTGGATAAACGCGCGGACCTCTGGGCGTTCGGCGCGGTGCTGTTCGAAATGCTCACAGGCAGGCGTGCGTTCGAGGGCGAGGACGTCGCCGAGACACTCGCCAACGTGATCAACAAAGAGCCCGCGTGGGAGGCGCTG
>JANORI010000547.1:0-3960 GCA_031415235.1 Acidobacteriota bacterium
GTTGATGCCCACGACCTCGCCGCGCACGTTCAGCAGCGGACCGCCGGAGTTGCCGGGGTTGATGGCCGCATCGGTCTGCAGCACGTCCTGGCTGCGGCCGTCGGTGATGGGGAAGGGCCGCTCGGTGGCGCTGATGACGCCGACGCTGACGGTGTGTGCGAGGCCGAACGGATTGCCGATGGCCATGACCCAGTCGCCCGGCTGCATCTGCGCGGAGTCGCCGAACGTCACCTCCGCCAGTTCGCGCTTCGGACGCTCGGTCAGTTCGATGAGCGCGCTGTCGGTGAGCGGGTCGCGCCCGACCACTCTGGCCAGGTAGCTGACGTCGGCGTCGTCGCCGTAGAACGACACCTGGATCTTCGTGGCGTCTTCGACCACGTGGTTGTTCGTCAGGATGAAGCCGTCTTTGCTGATGATGAAGCCGGTGCCGGCGGCCTGGGTAACCTGCGGTCGCTCCTGTTGCTGTTGCTGGCGGCGCTGCTGACCGCCGCCGCCCCCGCCGCCTCCGAAGAAGCGTTCGAGCAGATCGTCGTCGCCACCGCCCCCACCGCCGCCCCCGAAGAACTGGGTCATCTGGTTCGCGCGCTGGCGCGACTCCGTCCGGATGTTCACGACCGCCGGGCTCATCGATTTCGCGATCGTGCGGAAGGTGGACGCATCGACGGGCCCGCTGAGCGGCGCGCTGTTGGCCGGTGACGTCGCCACGGTGCCGGTTTGCGCCGACGAGGCCGGTGACAGCTCGAGCCTCGACGCGATGACCATGCCGACGGCCACCGAGGCGACGGCGATGAGCAGAGCATAGAACAGCGTGGTCTTTCGGGTCGACATTGATTCCTCCACTACACCACCGGCACGACGGCCATTTGCCGCGGCCCCGTCACGTCGGGGCCACCAGGGCCCCACGCGATGTTGATCTCCGTGCGTACGCCAAACGTCTCGAAGTACAAACCCGGCTCGATTGTGAAGCCCGTGCCGGGCAGCAGCTGCCGCTCGTCGCGCGTTTCGTAGTCGTCGAGGTGCGCGCCGTTGCCGTGCACCTCTTCGCCCAAGCTGTGCCCGGTTCGGTGCAGGATCGCGTGACCGAAACCCGCGCTCTGCAGCACCGAGCGGGCGACGTGGTCGGCTTCCCAGCCTCGCACCTCGCGACCGGCACCGGCGGCACCCACAATCAGGGCCACGGCGGCATCGCGCGCGTCGCGCACGGCCGTGAACGCGGCCACGACCGGCGCCGGCGTCTCGGCGGCCGTGAAGCCCATCCAGCTGATGTCGGCGTAGACGGCGCCCGGTGACGGCAGCTTGCCCCAGAGGTCGAGCAGCACCACCTCGGCCGGTCCGATGGCCCGTGACCCCGTCGCCGGTGGCTGGTAGTGTGGGTTGCCGGCATTGGCCTGGGTCGCCACGATGGGCGAGTGATCGGTGACGAGGCCTTCCTCGGCGAACCACTCCATCATCAATGACTGGACCTGGTACTCGGTCGTAGGCACGCCGTCGCGCAGGCGCGTCCCGATGGCGGCAAACGCGCGGTCCTTCACACGGTAGAGTCGTTCGGCCGCGGCCCGGTGCGAGGCGAAGCCCTCGACACTCCACACCGCCTCGAACTGTTGAATCAGATCGCCCGACGACACGACGTGCACGCCCTGGTCGCGTACGAGCTCGATCGTGCCGGCATCGACGCGGGACACATACGGGATGGCGCCCCGCGGTGAGTACTCCATCGCGATGGTACGCAGACCGGCGAGCAGGGCCTTCAGACCGGCCTCGAGCTCCACGCGGCCCGCGTATTCCGCCGACGTGCCGGGCAGGTGCGTCAGCGTGCCGCGTTCGATCTTGTGCACGAGGCCCCGCGGGGCGCCTTCAGCCGGGATCAGGTAGAACCACCGCCGGGTGGTCATGTGCCCGCCGGTCGCGAGTCCGGCCAAGCGCCGCGCCACGGGATTGGATCCGTGGAAGTCGTAGAGCAGCCAGCCATCGAGTCGAGCCGCGCGAAGAGCCGCCTGAACGGCGGGTACGTCAAGAAGCATACGATTTTCGAGTATAGCTGGTTTGACAGGGGCCGGTCCTGGGCACTAGCGTGCACCATTCGGCCACACCAGCTATGACGCACGGCGGGCGCCGAAAGTTTTTCTGGAGTGATTCCCATGCGAGCCGGGCCTGACCACTCGATCGACCGACGTTCCGTGCTGCACATTCTGGCCGCCCTCGGGTTCGGTGGCCCCGCAGCCGTGGCCCTGGCCGCACAGGCCCGGCCGGCCGTGAGCGCCGCCACGCTACGCGAGGCCGCGCTGCTCCTCGACGGGTCCTTCGACGGCGCCCGGATGGCCGTGGCGGAACGCGCCGTGCAGCGAAACCTCGAACAGATTCAGGTCGTGCGGGATCTCGTGCTCGACGATGCCATCGAGCCGGCGCCCGTGTTCGCGCCGCTCAGGTAACGCCGATGCCGTTGTCGACCGACGTGCTGTTTCTTTCCGCGCGCGAACAGGGCGCGCTCATCCGCGCCCGGAAGCTGTCTCCGGTTGAACTCGTCGAGGCCTATCTGGCGCGCATCGACCAGCTCAACCCCCGCACCAACGCGTTCATCACGGTCACGGCGGGTCTTGCGCGGCGCCAGGCCGTCGAGGCCGAGCGCGAGATCGGCCATGGCCGCTACCGCGGGCCACTCCACGGCATTCCCTACGCCCCGAAGGACATTCTTGCCACCAAGGGCGTCAGGACCACCAACGGGTCCAAGGTCACCGCGACGCTGGTGCCCGAGTACGAGTCGACCATCACGGATCGACTCGCGCAGGCCGGCGCGGTGCTGGTGGGCAAGCTCAACCTGCTCGAATTCGCGATGGGCAGTGGCGTGGTGTCGGGGTTTGGCCCCGCGCGCAATCCGTGGGACTTGACGCGCACGCCAAGCGGCTCGTCGAGCGGGTCGGGTGTGGCGCTGGCGGCCGCGATGGTGCCGCTCTCGATCGGTACCGACACGGGCGGTTCGATTCGCGGGCCGGCCAATTTCTGCGGGGTCGTCGGTCTGAAGCAGACCTATGGGCGCGTCAGCCGCCACGGCGTGACCACGTTGGCCTGGACGCTGGACCACGCCGGACCGATGACGCGCACGGTGGCTGACGCGGCGCTGATGCTGCAGGCCATCGCCGGACACGACCCGTTGGACGCTTCGAGCGCGGCGGATCCCGTACCGGACTACTCGCGCGCACTCACCGGCGACATCCGCGGCCTGCGCATCGGCGTGCCGGTGCGGTTCCTGGCAGACGGACTCGCACTCGAGATCGACGCCGCCTTCCGCGCCGCGCTCGTCATGCTGCGCACGCTGGGCGCGACGCTGGTCGACGTCGATGTGCCCCATGCCGAGTACGCCACGTCGGCAGGCTGGATCGTGGCCATGGCGGAGGCCGCGACCTTTCACGAGCAGCGCTTGCGCACCTCGCCCGAGCTCTTCGACCCCGTCGTGCGCGAGCGTCTCGACGCGGCGCGCTTCTATTCGGCCACCGACTACCTGAAGGCGCAGCGAGTGCGCACGCTGCTCATGCGCGAGATGGCCACCGTGTTCATGCAGTGCGACGTGATGGCCGTGCCCGGGGGCGAAGCGCTGCCGCCGCCGCTCGAGTCGGCGGCCCTGGCGGCCACCGACGTGAAGCCCGGGTCGAAAGCCACGCGGTTCCGCGGAGGCACGACGTTTCTTGGCAACATGACGGGCCTGCCCGCCCTGATGTTGCCCTGTGGGTTCTCGTCCGGGCCACCGGCGCTGCCAATTGGCCTGCAGCTGTACGGCCGGGCATTCGACGAATTCTCCCTGTTCCGGGTCGGACACGCCTACGAGCAGGCGACCGAGTGGCACCGGCGCCGGCCACCAATCGCCTGACGCGGGGGCTGCCGGCACAACCGGCGGCCCGCGCGCGCCGTCCTATAATCGAGAGACCGCACCCCGCAGTCCCGCCGTTGCGGTGGGCTGCCCATGAA
>JANORI010000548.1:0-1598 GCA_031415235.1 Acidobacteriota bacterium
TGCGCGCGCTCGTGGATCGAGCAATGGGCGAGGGCGCGTTCGGTTTGTCGTCTGGCCTGGAGTACGAAGTGGGCAGCTACTCCGACATCGAAGAGGTGGTCGAGATGGCGCGCGCGGCCGGCGCACAAGGCGGCTTCTACATCTCGCACATTCGCGATGAGGCCGATCTGACGATGGACGCCGTGAAGGAAGCCATCGCGATTGGCGAGCGCGCGAAGCTGCCGGTGCAGATCACGCATATCAAGCTCGGCACGCAGGGCGTGTGGGGCAAGGCCCACGAGGTGGTGGCGCTGGTCGAGGCGGCGCGGAAGCGCGGCGTCGACGTGACCGCCGACGCCTATCCCTACCTGGCGTGGCAGTCGACCCCTCGCGTGCTCATCCCGAACAAGAAGTACGACGATCCGGTCAGCGTGAAGCGCGGGCTCGACGACATCGGCGGCGCCAGGAACGTGCAGATCACGCGCTGGAAGGGCTACGAGCAGTACATCGGGAAGCGGCTCGACGAGGTCGCGCGCGCCGAAGGGATCAGCGACATCGAGGCGTACGTCCGGTTTGCGAAAGACGACGACGCCGGCATGATCGGCCACACGATGGTCGAATCGGACCTGCGCACGTTCTATCAGCAGCCGTGGGTGATGGTGGCGAGCGACGGCGGCATCAGTAACAACCACCCGCGCGGCGCCGGCACGTTTCCGCGCGTGCTGGGGCTCTACGTGCGCGAGAAGCAGTGGCTCACGCTGCCCGAGGCGATTCGCAAAATGACATCGCTGCCGGCCGCGCGCCTCGGCCTGAAGGATCGCGGGCTGCTACGAGAAGGGATGAAGGCCGACCTCGTGCTCTTCGACCCGGCCACTGTCATCGACCATGCCACCTTCGAGCAGCCGCGCGCGCTCGCCACCGGCATTGCCAAGGTATGGGTGAACGGCGGCCTGGTGTGGACCGGTGCGGCGCCCGGCACCGAGCGCCCCGGGCGCGTCTTGACCAGGTAGGAATCGACTCAGGCCGACAGCACGGGAAGCACCGCCATGCCGCGGCGTCGCGCCATCGTCGCGAGCGCCTTGTCGGCGGTAGCCAGGGCCGCGCCTTCGCGTTCCGCCAGCGCGAGATACATGCAGTCCGGGAGCTTCCGCTCCAACGCGAGCGTCAGTGCCAAGGCGCCGCCGGCGAGGTCTTCGTCGTCCGCGAGCCTGATGACGCCGTCGCGCACCGCATCGACGATGACCGCCAGTGCGCCGATGGCCACCGGCGCCGTCAACTCGCGTCCGGCGACCTTGCGTCTCAGGGCCGATGCCACCTCGGTGATGAGCAGCCGCGGCGCGAGCCAGGTGCGAGGCTCATCGAGCAGCGCCGCCGCCGCATCGCTGCCGCGCTCGGGCACGACCCACCGAACGGCCACCGAGGCGTCGAGCACGACAGTACTCGGCAGGTCAACCGCGGGCATCGCGCGTCTTCCGAATGAGGCGCGCGCTGTCGAGCGCCGCTGCACCGGGCTGGTCTCCCGCCATCTTGCGGCTGGCGGCTGCCCGTCGGGCGAAGGCCTCCCGCCGTGCGTTCACGACCGCCGTCAGCGTCGACCGGACCTCTTCCTCGAGCGACAC
>JANORI010000549.1:0-3149 GCA_031415235.1 Acidobacteriota bacterium
ACGGACGGCCAACCACGCGCGCAGCGCGCGCGTCGCTTCCTTCCAGAGCGGGAGGCGCCGTTGTGTTCGCCCCTTCCCCCGGACGAGGATGCTGGGATACGGCCCGTCGAGTTCCATGTCGTCGAGGCGGAGCCCGACCAGCTCCGAGACGCGGAGCCCCGCGGCGAACCCGAGATAGAGCATCGCTTGGTCTCGAATGCCCCGTCGCGTCGTCGGGTCTGGGACATCGAGCATCGATCGCATCTCCTCCTTCGTCAGGTGATTGACCAGGCGCTCCTCGATGCGCTTGTTGGAGATCGCACGGATCCGGCGGACCTGATCGAGCGCGGGAGGGATCTCGTACTCGACGTACTTCATGAAGGAGCGGATCGCGGTCAAGCGGAGATTCCGGGTCCGGGCCGTGTTCGCGCCGTCCCGCTCCCGATGTTCCAAGAAGTCCCGGACCATGGGCGCGTCGAGATTCTCGAGGACCAGTTGCGACGGGGACGTCCCGAGGCGCCTGCTGACATAGCCACACAGGAACTTGAAGGCGTCGCTGTAACTGGCGAGGGTGTGTTTGCTGACGCCCTTCTCGACGGCGAGGTGCTGCCGAAAGAAGGCGGTCACGAGAGGGGCGAGCGGTGTCATGAATGGCCTCCAGTCACAACGTCCTCGCAGCGCTCCGCGATCCGGGCGAGGAGCACGGGCGTCGCCTCGAGGTACCAGTAGCTGTTCCGCACGTCGCGATGCCCGAGGTCGGTGGTGAGGGCCACCATGTGGCGCGAGATGCCGGTGTCGTCGGCGGGGCCGTTCGTCAGGGCCTGGTTCGCGAAGTAGCACCGCAGGTCATGCAGCCGGGGCCGCGGCTGGCCGGCTCCGGAGGCGATGCCCAGAGACCGGACGAGTCGACCGAAGACGCCCCGAACCGTTGTGGCGGCGAGCGCCCGACCGCGCCTGGAGAGGAAGACGTACTCGGCGGTGCCCGTCTCCTGGTCCCGGCGCTCGAGATACTGGTCGAGGGCGCGCCTGGTCGTCGGGTGTAGGGGGAGCAAGCGACTCTTGCCGAACGTGGTGTGGCGGATGACGAGCCCCGCGGCGGTCACGTCCGGCCGTTGCAGGTTGAGTGCCTCGGAGATGCGGAGCCCCGTGCAGGCGATGAGCCCGCACAGGGTGGGGTAGACGCGTGGGACCCGCGCGCCCCGTGGATCCAGGGCCCGCGCCGCGCCGACAAGCGCCGTCACCTCGTGCGGCGTCAAGAGCAAGGGCGGTCTTCTGCGCGGCGGGTGTCGGCCGAAGACGTCCGGGGGAGGTACTTCATGGCACGCGTCCTCCGCCTGCCGGTACCGAGCACAGTGGACGACGGTCCGGAGCCGGACGCATCGCCTGTGCGGGCTCCCGTCGCAGGCCCGCACCCACTCGAGCACCGTCCGCGTGCGGACCACCGCGTCTCCCGCTGCCGACGCGAAGCGCGCGAAGTCGCGCAGGATCCCCTCGTGATCGTGCAGCTGAAAGCCGGCCGCCCGGCGACCGGTGAGGTAGGCGTCGACCGCCGCGCTCAACATGGCACCACCTCCGGCCAGGGCTGGGCGACGGTTTCCAGCAGCGCCACGTCCACCTTGGCGTAGATGCCCGTCGTGTCGACGGAGCGGTGACGTAAGACCTCGGCGATGCCTTCGAGGCTGACGCCCTGGCGCAGCAATTGGCAGGCCGCCGTATGGCGGAAGACATGCGCGCCACGCGTCGGCGGATGCACGTCGGCTCGCGGTAAGGCGGCCCGGGCGATATGCCCCACCACCTTGCTGGCGGGCCGCATCGCGAAGGGGTCGAAGGGCGCCGTCGAGCGGAGGACGACGAACTCGCGGTCCCCTGAGGGACGCCCAGCGCGGAGGTACGTGAGGAGCGCATCGCCGACATCCTGCGGTAACGGCAACCGGACCGCTCGCCCGCCCTTCCCGGACACGCGGATGGCGGCGGTGTCGAAGCAGAGATCAGCGAAGCGCAGCCGCTTCACGTCGCCGGCGCGCAGGCCCAAGCGAATCAAGAGGAGGAGCACCGCGCGGTCTCGAAGGCCTCGTGGGGTCGACGGACACCGGGCGAGCACACGGGCGACCTCCTCGGGACTCAGACCCCGTGGAAGGGGCTGGTGCGACCACTTGGCTGGGGATGTCAGCGCATGCTCGAGCCCGGGCCGGCACTGGCCCTCGACCGCGAGGTACCGCACGAACATCCGCACCGCGGCGACGACCATCCGAGAGGAGTTACCCCGGTAGTGCCGACACCGCTGCTCGACGACGTCCCGCAGCCCGCGGGCCGTATACGTCTGCGGGTCGTCCCCCAGGACGCGGACGAGGTCCCCGATGGAGCTGCCGTACGCAGTCAGCGTGCTCTCGACGACACCCCGGTCGACGCGCATCCATCGGAGGAACCCCTGGACCCATCGGACGGGTTGGGGGCGAGCCTCCGACCGAGGTGACGCCCCGCTCGCGGAGGTACCGGAGGAACCCGCGCACACAGGAGAGGACCTGTCGCGCGCGATTGCGTGACGTGCCCGGGCACCGGCACGCCGATCGGTGCCGCTCGAAGGTCTCCAGGGTTTGGTCGTTGATCGTCTCCAGCGCGCGACCCTCGCGCTCGATCCACACGCCGAAATGGGCGATGGACGGACAGTGGAGTCGGGCGCAGATCTGGTGGTACCTCGCGCGAACGAGCCGCTCTTCGTACTCCCCACGTAGCGCGTGGAAGGTTTGCGACTGGATCGACGAGAGCCCGGCCACCGGCTTGGAATACTGGACACGCATACGTGACCTCCTCGGGGGACGCCAACTTCTCTTGCCCCCGGGGAGAAACTATCTTGAGACGCTCGGCTCACTGGAGCACTCGACTGAGGGCTGGTTATGGGGTTCCACAGGCTCCAGGCGAGATGCTCCAGATAGTCTTCAACTCCAGACAACACGAGCTATCGCGAGCTCGCGATAGCTCGTGCACGGGCCGGGGCTTCTGCCCGAGCTGCGGTGGACGGCGAATGTCCGAGCGCGCGGCGCATCTGGTGGTCCACGTGCTGCCAGACGTACCGGTGCGACAGTGGGTACTGACCTTTCCGCACCGCATCCGGTACCTGCTGGCCTGGCGCCACGACCTGTGCAAGGCGGTGGTGCGGGTGCTGCTCCGGG